>NZ_LEKG01000195.1:0-20806 GCF_001029515.1 Micromonospora sp. RV43
CACCGACGGCGACCACGTACTCGGGCTCACCGCCGTGGCCGGGGGACTGCTGGTGACGAGCAGCCCGGCCGGGGACGGCGACTCCGTGTCGGCCATGCTCGACCCGGCCACCGGCACGCTGCGCTGGCGGCATCCCGGCTACCCGGTCCGGACCGCATCGGGCGGCCTGCTGCTGGAGAACCCCCGCCCACCAGGTGCGGGCACGGTGCGGGCCGTGGACCCGGCCTCCGGCGCGGTGCGGTGGACGCTGCCCGTGCCGGGCCAGGAGGTGGGGTACCGCCACGACGACCACGGGGTGACGCAGCTCGTGCTGGTCACCCCGCAGGGCCGGGTGACCGTGTACGACGCGGACTCCGGCGCGGTCGCGCACACCGGCCGGGTGGCGCCCGCAGCCGATCGCGCCGCCTACCGGTACGCGCAGGTGGTGGCCGACCTCCTGCTGGTCGAGGACGCCCGGGGCACGGTCACCGGATACGGGCTGGACCGGCTCGACGAGCGATGGAGCCTGCCGGTCGGCTCCCGCGCCGGGCTCTGGTTCGCCGACTGCGCCGGGATGGTGTGCCTGCGCGACCAGGAGGGCGGTGCGCAGGCCCTCGACCCGGCCACCGGCCGTCCGGCCTGGTCGGACGAGCGCTGGCTGGGGATGGGCCCGGTAGGCGACCGGCTGATCGCCGCCGAGCGCGGGGTCGGGGAGGAACTGGAACTGTCGGCGCTCGACCCGCCGACCGGCCGCGTGCTGGCCCGGCTCGGGCGCTGGCGCGTCTCCGGCAACGACCTCCCGTCCGGGCCGCTACTAGGGCTGCGCACGCTCACCGAGGACCGGACGCTCGTCGGCGCGCTCGACGTGGCGGCCGGGCAGGTACGGATCCGGGGGATCCTGCCCGGCGCCTGGTCCGAGTGCGCGGACACGGGTACGGAACTGGTGTGCCTGCGACCGACCGGCGGCATGGCGATCTGGCCGGTCGGCCGCTGATCACCAGTTGGCCTGCGCCGGAGGCGGCGGCAGCGGCGTCGACCCGGGCCGCAGCACGTACGCGATCCCGCCGCTGCCCGCCTGCCAGGCGCTCTCGAACGGCCCGCGCGGCACGGTGCGGCGGACCCGCTCGTCGTCCGGGGCGTACGGGTCGTTGAGCACCGGGTCGCCCTCGGCGGTGAAGCCGGCCAGCACCATGAGGTGCCCCCGGGTGTCGTAGTCCAGTCCGGGCACCTGACCGGCGGTGAACGCGGCCGAGACGATCAGCGGGATGCCGGCGGCCACGAACCGTTCCGCCTCGGCCAGCGAGCGCAGCCGGGTGACGAAGGCGTCCACCCCGTGCGTCGCCGCGTACGCCGTGTTGAACGGCCAGTTGCCCGGCCCGCCGAAGGCGTGGTCGTAGCAGTGCCGGGCGGCGTGCACCACCTGCGGACGCGGGCCGGGCGGTGCCACCCAGGCGTACCGGTCCGCTGTGGGTCCGGTGCCCCAGAAGTCGAGCACCATCGACACGCAGGTGGGGCTGCACCAGGAGTCGCCGCCGCCACCCCAGCGGGTCTCCCCGGCGGCGTGCAGCCGCTGCGCGTAGCGCGGCACGTCCAGCACGCGCCCCCACGCGTCGCCGGCCTCCGCGGGGGCGGCCTCCGCGCCGCCGGGCGGGTCGGTCGAGGCGACCACGCCCACGGTGCGCAGCACCGGGCCGGTGGGCGCGTCGAGGCGGCGCAGCAGGGTCACCCGGACCTGCCAGCCGGTCACCGTCGCGCCGGTCACCCGCAGCGTGTCGGCGGCGACCCGCGCCCGGTCGTCCTCCTGCCCGGGTACTGAGGCGCGGTGCACGGCGCTGTCGTCGGCGGCCCAGTGGCCCAGCTCGTACCAGCCGGTGGCGGCCGTGCCGTCGGCCCAGCCGCGCATTTCGACCCGCAGCCAGCAGCCGGGCGGGGTGTCTGCGGTCCACGAGGGCACCAGTTCGGTGACGGTGAAGCCGACGGCCGTCACGGGAGAGGTCCAGGTGCCGGCGGCGTACCCGGCCGTGGTCCCGGAGTGCGGATCGGTGTGCGTGACCCGGCCGGCCGAGCCGTCGAGCGTCAGGCCGTCCGGCCCGGCGCGCAGCCCGTCCGCACGACCCCGGTCCCGGTCCGCCGGGAAGCGGAACCGGCGGTACGCGATGTCGCGGCCGCTCATCGGGAACCCGCCCGGCGCGGCCGTGACCTGTGCCTGCTGCGCTTGTCGATCATCGCCGCCGAGCATCGCGTACCCGAAGGTTTTCTGCAACGGCGGCCCGTGCCGCCGCACGCGGCCGGCCCTCCCGCCGTGCTGTCACCGACCGTAGCCGCAGCGCATCAGCGGCATGGTCCCCCGCGTGCCCTTTGCTCTGCAGCCACCGACGCATCCGTGACGTACGGCTACCGCTGCGCATGAGGCTGCAGAGCAAAGGGCGCGGAGGGGTATCTCCGCCGCCGGGGACCGCTTCGCCGTTTCGGCTGTTCAAGGAGATCTGGCTCGCCGGCTGTCCGGTTTGGCCGGGTGAGCGGCCATCACGGTGCGTGACGCACCGGTGAAGAGGCGTCAGCGTTACGAAGAGTCACCACTCGGGGTCCCGGGCGCGGCTAGGTGGCCCGAGCGCACCACCCGCGCTCCCCGGCGGTGCGCTCGTCGACGGGCGTCTCGGGGGTCGGCTCCTCCGGCGGCGGGTTTTGCCTGCCGCACTAGGTTGTCAGGGGTCACGAGGTGGGAGGCCGGGATGCGGGTACTGGTGGTCGAGGACGAGCGCAACCTCGCCGACGCGATCGCGCGCGGGCTGCGCAAGCGCGGGATGGCTGTCGACGTCGCCTACGACGGCGACGCCGGGCACGAGGCGGCGTTCGTCACCCGCTACGACGTGGTGATCCTGGACCGCGACCTGCCCGGCGTGCACGGCGACCGGATCTGCGCCGACCTGGCCGCCTCCGGCGCGCTGACCCGGGTGCTGATGCTGACCGCCAGCGTCACGGTCGCCGACCGGGTCGAGGGGTTGCAGCTCGGCGCCGACGACTACCTGGCCAAGCCGTTCGCGTTCGACGAGCTGGTGGCCCGGGTGCAGGCGCTCGGCCGCCGCGCCACCCCGGCCGCGCCGCCGGTGCTGGAGGTGGCCGATCTGGTGCTCGACCCGGCCCGCCGGGTGGTGAGCCGGGGCGGCGTGCCGCTCGACCTCACCAACAAGGAGTTCGGCGTGCTCGCCGAGCTGCTCAAGGCGCGCGGCGCGGTGGTGTCCAGCGAGGAGCTGCTGGAGCGGGTCTGGGACGCCAACACCGACCCGTTCACCACGATCGTCCGCGTCACCGTGATGACACTGCGCAAGAAGCTCGGCGACCCGCCCCTCATCGACACCGTCGTGGGCGCGGGCTACCGCATCGGCGGGGTACGGCAGTGAGCGCGCGGAGCGCCCGCCGGGTGCGGCCGACGCTGCGGCTGCGGCTGACCCTGCTCAACGGCGTGCTGCTGGTCGGCGCGGGGGCGATCCTGGTGCTGCTGGCCTGGCTGCTGGTCCGCGACGCGCTGCGCCCCACCGACGAGCTGCTACCGGGCACCACTGTGGTGCTCACCGACGGGCGCACGCTCGACGCCGGGCAGTGGCAGCGGCAACTGGTGGACGCCGCGTCACAGGAACTGCTGGTCAAGGGTCTGCTCGCGCTGGTGGCGATCAGCGTGGTCGGTGTGGCCGGGGCGTACCTGGTGGCCGGCCGGGCGCTGCGCCCGCTGCACCAGGTCACCGCCACCGCCCGCCGGCTCGGTGAGGCCACGCTCGACGAGCGGATCGGCTGGTCCGGCGCCGACGACGAGGTGGCCGAGCTGGCCGAGACGTTCGACGCCATGCTCGACCGGATCAGCGGTGCCTTCGAGGCGCAGAAACGGTTCGTCGCGAACGCCTCGCACGAGCTGCGGACGCCGCTGGCGGTGATGCGTACCGAAATCGACGTGACGCTCAGCGACGACGACGCCGACCTCGCCGAGTACCGCCGCATGGCCGGCGTGGTGCGCGACGCCTCCGAACGCGCCAACGGCCTGGTCGACGCGCTGCTGGTGCTGGCGCGCAGCGAGGCGCAGACCGGCCGGCGGCTCGCCCGGCGTGCCGAGTCGGACCTCGCCATCGGTACCGCGAACGCGCTGTCAGCGGTCTCCCGGGAGGTGGAGCGCATCGGCCTGAAGGTGCACACCTCGCTGCGCCCGGCGCCGGTGGTCGGCGACCCCGGGCTGCTCGACCGGCTCGCCGGCAACCTGGTGGAGAACGCGGTCCGCTACAACCACCTGCACGGCCGGATCTGGATACGCACCGGCACCGACGGGGAACGGTCCTGGCTGGTCGTGGGGAACACCGGCTTCGAGGTCGCCCCGGCCGACGTACCCGGGCTGTTCGAGCCGTTCCGGCGCGGCGGCCAGGAACGCACCGGCGCGCGCGGCTCTGGTCTCGGCCTGTCGATCGTGCGGGCCGTCAGCGACGCGCACGGCGGCACGGTGAAGGCGGTCGCCCAGCCCGGCGGCGGCCTCGAGGTGACAGTCACGCTTCCGTCGGCCGACCCGGCGGCGGCCACCTGACCGCCGACCCGGCCCGTCCAGCCGGTGAGGCGGCCTCACCTTTTCGTGCGACCGGCCTCGGCTGTCCCGGCCGGACCCGACGGTGGTCGGCCCCCGGCGGCACGGTGGTCGGGCAGAATGCGCCGCTCCCGCTGGACGCGGAGCCGGGGATCAACGGAGAGTAAGCGCAGCGACGCCTCACCCTGCTCACCCACCGGAGCTGCCCGTGACCCACCCCTCGGCCCCGCGCCGCCGCCGTCTTCTCGCGGTCCTCACCGCCGGCGCCCTCACCGTCGCCGGCCTCTCGCCGGCCACGCCCGCGGCAGCCGTCGCCGCGCCCGGCCACGACAAAGTGGTCCACACCGTCCCCTCCACCGCCTCGCCCGACGTCCAGGACGGCTCGGTCGACGCGATCCACGACGCCGGTACGAAGATCATCGCGGGCGGCTCCTTCACCCGGGTGCAGAACCGCAACTCCGACGTCGACATCCCCCGCGACTACCTGCTCGCCTTCGACAAGGCCACCGGGCAGGTGGACACCGCGTTCGCGCCCACGCTCGACAACGAGGTGACGGCGGTCGTCGCCGGTCCCACAGCGGGCACGGTCTTCGTCGCCGGCAAGTTCAACACCGTCAACGGCGTGACCCGGCGCAAGGTGGCCCTGCTCGACGTCGCCACCGGTGCGGTCGTCACCAGCTTCACGCCGCCGGCGTTCAACGGTCTGATCAAGGACATCGCGCTCGTCGGCGACCGGCTGCTGGTCGGCGGCATCTTCACCACGGCCGGCAACCCCAACCCGCGCGGCGGGCTCGCGTCGCTCAACGCCACCACCGGCGCGGTCGACAGCTACCTCACCACGGCGCTGACCGAGAACCACAACTGGGACGGCGTCAGCGGCGCCAAGGCCGGCGTGGGCGCGGAGAAGCTCGCCGTCTCCCCGGACGGCACGCAGCTCGTCGTCATCGGCAACTTCAAGAAGGCCGACGGGGTCCTGCACGACCAGATCGTCAAGATCGACCTGGGCGCCACCGCCGCCACCGTCGCGGACTGGAACACGGCCCGCTACACGCCGCGCTGCAAGTGGCAGTCGTTCGACTCGTACGTCCGCGACGTCGCGTTCTCCCCGGACAACAGCTACTTCGTGGTGGTCACCACCGGCGCCCCGTACGGCGGGACGCTCTGCGACACCGCGGCCCGCTGGGAGGCCGGCGCGACCGGCAGCAGCCTCCAGCCGACCTGGGTCGACTACAGCGGCGGCGACACGTTCCTGTCCGTCGGCATCAGCGAGCAGGCGGTCTACGTCGGCGGCCACCTCCGCTGGCTCAACAACAGCACGGGAACCGACAACGCCCGGGCCGGCGCGGTCGGCCGGGCCAGCATCGCCGCGCTCGACCCCGCCAACGGCCTACCGCTGTCCTGGAACCCGGGCCGGCACCCGCGCGGCATCGGCGCCTCCGAGATGCTCGTGACCCCGAGCGGCCTCTGGGTCGGCGGCGACACACTCTGGATCGGCAACTTCCAGTACCGCCGGGAACGGATCGCGTTCTTCCCGCTCGCCGGTGGCAAGGCACCGCACCCGACCACCACGGCGACGCTGCCCGGCAACGTGTACCAGGCCGGCCTGCCGAAGCCGACCAACGTGCTGTACCGGGTGAACGCCGGCGGCCCGGTGGTCGCCGCCGCCGACGGCGGACCGGACTGGGCGGCCGACACCGGCTCCAGCCCCAGCCCGTACCACAACACCGGCAGCTCGACCTCCAGCTTCAACACGGTCGGCAGCCTGGACGCGACGGTGCCGGCCGGCACCCCGGCCGCGCTCTACAGCGACGAGCGGTACGACCCGGCCGGCGGCGCGGAGATGCTCTGGCAGTTCCCGGTGCCCGCCGGCACCGAGGTGCACGTGCGGCTCTACCTGGCCAACCGGTACGACGGCACCTCCGCGCCCAACACGCGCGTCTTCGACGTGGCGCTGGACGGCGCGGTCGTCCTCGACGACCTGGACCTGTCCGCCAGCGTCGGGCACAACGTGGGCACCATGCGGGAGTTCACGGTGACCAGCGACGGCACCGTCGACATCGAGTTCCGCCACGTCAAGGAGAACCCGCTCGTCGACGCCGTCGAGATCGTCAAGACCGGGCCTCCGCCGGCCGGCACCGGCGAGGAGGTGCAGGTCCGCTCGTACGACGGGCTGACCGGCGTCGGCGCGCCCGCTGCGGTGGCGAACCCGGACGAGACCGCGTGGTCCGCCACGCGCAACGCGTTCTGGGTCGGCGGGACGCTGTTCTACGGCACCGGCGGCGCGCTGTGGCGGCGTACGTTCGACGGCACCACGTTCGGCACGCCCGAGCTGGTGGACCCGTACCACGACCCGTACTGGGACACCGTGGTGACCAACTCGGGTCCGGAGGGGCAGACGTACGTCGGCGCGACCACCGGCTTCTACGCCGAGATCCCGAACGTGACCGGCATGTTCTACACCGGCGGTCGGCTCTACTACACGCTGACCGGGCAGAACGGCCTGTTCTGGCGCTGGTTTACGCCGGACAGCGGCGTGGTCGGCGCCGACCGGTTCTCCGTGGCCGGGGCGAGCGGGTTCTCCGACGCGGGCGCCGTCTTCGTGGCCGGCTCCACGCTCTACAAGGTGAACCGGAGCACCGGTGACCTGTCCGCCGTCGACTGGGTGAACGGCGCTCCGTCGGGGACGTTCACGGTGCGCAGCGGCCCGGCGGTCGACGGCGTCGACTGGCGCGCGAAGGCGGTCTTCGTCGGCCCGTAAGGAAGGGCCCCTTCTTAACGCCTGCGGTAGAGGAAGGGCCCCTTGTTAACACCTCGCTGTTAACAAGGGGCCCTTCCTTGCACGAGCGGGGTTGTGTGCGCGGCGCGGGCGGTGGAATGATCAACCGGTCAGCCCGAGAGGTGGAAGGGGGTGTGGTCGATGTTCTTTGTGAACCGTCCCGCGCCCCGCGTTCCCCGCTGACGTTCCCACTCCGCCGGGGCGCGCTCCCCACAGGAGGAAGCACAGTGAGTGCACAGATCCACTGCGTGACAGTCGAAACCGACGACCCGTACGCCCTGGCCGGCTGGTGGGCACGCGTGCTCGACCGCCGGCTCGCCGACGACGACCACCCGGGCGACCCGGAGGCGGTCCTCGCCGCACCCGACGGGCACGGCCCCGACCTGCTGTTCGTTCGGGTGGACGAGCGGCACGGCAAGGGCGCGTTCCACCTCGACCTGCACCCGGCCGAGGGCACCCGGGACGAGGAGGTGGCGCGGCTGCGCGAGCTCGGCGCCGCGCTGGTGGCCGACCGGCGCCGCCCGGACGGAACCGGCTGGGTGGTGCTCGCCGACCCCGAGGGCAACGAGTTCTGCGTCTGCCGGAGCCCTGCCGAGCGGGCCGCGTCCGCCTGATCCGGAAACGACACCGGGCCCCCGCCGTCACGGCGGGGGCCCGGTGCGTGACGGGTGTCAGTCCTGCTTCTCGATCTCGCCGCGCATCGTCACGAACTCCGACTGGAGCTCGGCCGCGGACTTGAAGTAGACGACCACCATGCCGAGGCTGCCCCGGTCGGCCCAGATGCAGACGGCCACCGGCACGTCCGAAGCCTTGCCGTCGGAGCACTTGGCGTCGCCGCCCAGCGGGCCCGCGTCGACAGTCTTGAAGTCCTTGGTGGCCAGGTCCGGGGTGACCGCCGCGGTGGCGTCGGCCAGTTCCTTCTTCGGGTCCGCCATCACGCCGGACACCGCGACGATCATGACCAGGTCCTTCTTGGCCGGGTCGCCGTAGAAGGCGCCGACGGTGCTGGTCGCGTCCGGCACGTCCTTGCTGAGCTCGGACTTCATCTGCGCCGCGGCGGTCTGCAGCTGCGGGTCGGTGACCTTGGCCCGGCCGCCGAGCGTCTGCGGCTCGACCACCCGCGTCTTGGTGGCGGTGACCACCTCGTTGACGGTGTCCTTCGTGGCGAAGTAGGCGGCGACACCACCGCCGACGCAGAGCACCAGGACCACCGCGAGGACGATCAGCAGGACCTTGCCCACGCCGGACTTCTTCGGCGGGACCGGCGCACCGAGCTGGCTGCCGTACTGCGGCTGCTGCGGCGGGTAGTCGCCGCCGTACTGCTGCTGGGGAGCCTGCGGGTAGTCACCGCCGTACTGCGGCTGCTGCGGCGGCTGGTAGCCACCGGGCTGTTGCTGGGGGGAGGGGTAGTTGCCGGAGTAGGGACTGGACGGCGGCTGGGACATGTAGGCAGCTCCTGTGAGAAAACTGGACGCGTGATGGTAGCCAGCACCACCGACAGCCCGCTGTCCGCACAAGGGCGGCGACGCCAAACCGCGACCTACCCGTGACCTGGGCCGCAGACGCCGATCGCGGTGGCCGGGCCGTCCGGAACGGACAGCCCGACCACCGCGATCGATGCGTTGCGGTCGCCTCAGCGCAGGCTTGCCACGCCGTGCGGCAGGAACCGCTTGCCGGTCACCCGCTCGGAGGTGCCGGTCCGGTCCAGGTACGGCGTGACGCCGCCCAGGTGGAACGGCCAGCCGGCGCCGAGGATCATGCACAGGTCGATGTCCTGCGCCTCGGCGACGACGCCCTCGTCGAGCATGAGCCGGATCTCCTGCGCCAGCGCGTCCAGCGCGTTCTGCCGGACCTGCTCGGCGGTGAGCGGCTCGTCGCCGACCACGAGCAGCTTCGCGACCTCGTCGTTGATCTGATCGTCGACCACGATCGGCTGGCCCGAGTCGGCGATCCGCTTGAGGTTCTCGCTGACGCCGAACCGGTCCGGGAACGCCTCGTGCAGGGTGCCGCCGACGTGGTAAGCCACGGCCGGCCCGACGAGCTGGAGCAGCGCCAGCGGACGCATCGGCAGACCCAGCGGGTCCAGCGCGCTGTTCGCCACGTCCAGCGGGGTGCCCTGGTCGACGGCGGCGAACACGGTGCCGAGGAAGCGGGTCAGCAGCCGGTTCACCACGAACGCCGGAGCGTCCTTCACCAGCACCGACGACTTCCTGAGCTGCTTGCCGACCGCGAACGCGGTGGCCAGCGTGGCGTCGTCGGTCCGCTCGCCGCGGACGATCTCCAGCAGCGGCAGCACCGCGACCGGGTTGAAGAAGTGGAAGCCGACCACCCGCTCCGGGTGCTCCAGTTCGGCGGCCATCTCGGTGATGGACAGCGAGCTGGTGTTGGTGGCGAGCACCGCCTCCGGCTTGACGATCTTCTCCAGCTCGGCCCAGACCTGCTTCTTGACGCCCAGGTCCTCGAACACGGCCTCGATGACGAAGTCGGCGTCGGCGAAGACGGACTTGTCGACCGAGCCGCTGACCAGGCCGTACAGCTTGGCCGCGGTGCCCTTGTCCATCCGGCCCTTGCTGACGGCCTTCTCGATCTGGGTGTGCACGTAGCCGACGCCGGAGTCCACGCGGGACTGATCCAGGTCGGTCATCACGACCGGCACCTGAAGACGCCGGGCGAACAGCAGCGCGAGCTGGCTGGCCATCAGGCCGGCGCCGACGATGCCCACCTTGGTGACCGGACGGGCCAGGCCCTTGTCCGGCGCGCCGGCCGGGCGCTTGGCCCGCCGCTGCACCAGGTCGAAGGCGTACAGGCCGCTGCGCAGCTCCTCGGAGAAGACCAGGTCCGCGAGGGCCTCGTCCTCCGCCGCGGTGCCGGTGGCGAAGTCGGCGTCCTTCGCCGTCTCCAGCAGGTCCAGCGCCTTGTACGCGGACGGGACCGCGCCGTGCAGCCGCTGGTCGAGGGTCTGCCGGGCGAAGTAGAGCACGCCCGCCCACATGTCCTTGTCGACCTCGGGACGGGTCACGGTGACCTCGCCCCGGACCACGCCGGCGGCCCACTCCAGCGACCGCTCCAGGAAGTCGGCCGGCTCCAGCAGCACGTCCGCGATGCCCATCTCGGCAGCCTGCTTCGGCTTGAGCATCTTGTTCTGCATCAGCGGGTTCTGGATGATCATCTGCGTCGCGGCCGGAATGCCGATCAGGTTCGGCAGCAGCTGCGTACCGCCCCAGCCGGGGATGAGGCCGAGCGAGACCTCGGGCAGCGCCAGGGCCGCCGCGCCCGCCGACAGCGTCCGGTAGTGGCAGTGCAGCGCCAGCTCCAGGCCGCCGCCCATCGCCGCGCCGTTGACGAACGCGAAGGTGGGGACGCCGCTGTCCTTGAGCCGGGCGAAGACCCGGTGGCCCAGCCGGCCGATCTCCAGCGCCTGCTCGCGGTTCTCCAGGGCCGGGAGGCTGGTGATGTCCGCGCCCACGCAGAAGATGTACGGCTTGCCGGTGACCGCGATGAACGCCGGCTCCGCCGACAGCGCGGCGGTGATCGCCTCGTCCAGGCTGGTCAGGCCGGCCGGGCCGAAGGTGTTCGGCTTGGTGTGGTCGAAGCCGTTGTCCAGGGTGATGAGGGCGGCGGGCCGGTCCAGCCCGGGTACGGCCACCTGGCGCAGCAGCGCCTTGGTGACGACCTCGTTCGGTGCGGCGAGGCTCACTTGTCTCCACCCTCCCAGTGCGGGTTCTCCCAGATCACGGTGCCGCCCATGCCGATGCCGATGCACATGGCGGTGAGGCCGTAGCGGACCTCGGGGTGCTCGGCGAACTGGCGGGCGAGCTGGGTCATCAGCCGGACGCCGGAGGACGCGAGCGGGTGACCGATGGCGATCGCGCCGCCCCACGGGTTGACCCGCGGGTCGTCGTCGGCGATGCCGAAGTGGTCGAGGAAGGCGAGCACCTGCACCGCGAACGCCTCGTTCAGCTCGAACAGGCCGATGTCGTCGATGCTCAGGCCGGCGATGCGCAGCGCCTTCTCGGTCGACGGGATCGGGCCGACGCCCATCACCTCGGGCTCGACGCCGACGAAGCCGAACGACACCAGGCGCATGCCGACCGGCAGGCCCAGCTCGCGGGCGGTCTCCTCGGCCACCAGCAGCGCGGCGGTGGCGCCGTCGTTCAGGCCGGCCGCGTTACCGGCGGTGACCTTGCCGTGCGGCCGGAACGGGGTCTTCAGCCCGGCCAGCTTCTCCATCGAGGTGTCCCGGGGCGCCTCGTCCACAGTGGCCAGGCCCCAGCCCGCCTCCGGGTCGCGGACCGCCACCGGCACCAGGTCGCCCTGGAGCGTGCCGTTGGCGTACGCCTTCGCGGTCTTCTGCTGCGAGGCCAGCGCGAACGCGTCGGTGCGCTCCTTGGTGATGTGCGGGACGCGGTCGTGCAGGTTCTCCGCGGTGGAGCCCATCACCAGGGCGGACGGGTCGACGAGCTTCTCCGCGACGATGCGCGGGTTGGGGTCGACGCCCTCGCCCATCGGGTGGCGGCCCATGTGCTCGACGCCGCCGGCGATGGCCACGTCGTACGCGCCCACGGCGATGCCGCTGGCCACGGTGGTGACGGCGGTCATCGCGCCGGCGCACATCCGGTCGATGGCGAAGCCGGGCACGGTCTTGGGCAGGCCGGCCAGCAGGGCGGCGGTGCGGCCGATGGTCAGGCCCTGGTCACCGATCTGGGTGGTGGCGGCGATGGCCACCTCCTCCACCTTCTCCGGCGGAAGTTGCGGGTTGCGGCGCATCAGCTCGCGGATGCAGCGGATCACCAGATCGTCGGCGCGGGTGTTGGCGTACATCCCACCCGCCTTGCCGAACGGGGTACGGACGCCGTCGACGAAGACGACATCCCGGACTTCACGGGGCACTTGGAGCCTCCCTCGGCACGGGCATTTCCCCGGATGCTACTCGCCAGTAACCAGACGTGGCACCACCCCCCGCGTGGCCCACCTCACACCCCGGCCGCGGAAGTCACTGCTGCGGGGTGTGCAACGCCTCCGTCAGCGCGGGCAGGAGCAGCCCGATCTGCCACTCCCGGGCACCGAAGCCGCGCAGCGTCTCCGCGACCGTCTCGTCGGTGATCTCCGCGGGCGGCTGCCACGCCAGCCGGCGGATCGAGTCCGGCGCGATCAGGTTCTCCGCCGGCAGCCGGTGCGACCCGGCGGTGCCGACCACCACCTCCCGGGCCCGGGCCAGCCGCCCGGCCGCCACCGGGTCGCGTTCGGCCCACCGGTGCGGCGGAGGCGGACCCTCCACCGCCGGGCTCACCGGCAGCGCGTCGTCCGGCAACTGGCGCGCGTCGTCCAGCGCCGCCAGCCAGGTACGCGCCAGCCGGCGCACCGACCGCCCACCGAACCCGGGGAGCGTGAGCAGCGTCTTCTCGTCCTTCGGGTCCAGCTCGGCGGCGGCCACGATGGCCGAGTCGGGCAGTACCCGGCCCGGCGCGGCGTCCCGGCGGGAGGCGATCTGGTCCCGCGCGTACCAGAGGGAACGCACCCGGGCCTGGGCCCGCGCGCCGCGTACCCGGTGGATGCCGGACGTGCGCCGCCACGGCTCGGCGCGGACGCGCGGCGAGGCGCCGTTGCGCACCAGCGCGTCGAACTCCTCCGCCGCCCAGCCCGACTTGCCCTGCCGCTGCAACTCCTCGTCCAGCGAGTCGCGCAGGTCGACGAGCAGTTCGACGTCGAGCGCCGCGTACGTCAGCCAGGACTCCGGCAGCGGCCGGCTCGACCAGTCGGCGGCGGAGTGGTGCTTCTCCAGGCTGAACCCGAGCAGCTGTTCGGTCAGCGCGGCCAGGCCGACCCGCTCGAAACCGGCCAGCCGGGCGGCCAGTTCGGTGTCGAACAACCGGCGCGGGCGCAGCCCCACCTCGGCCAGGCAGGCGAGATCCTGGCTGGCCGCGTGCAGCACCCACTCGGTCTCGGCGATCACCGCGTCCAGGGCGGACAGGTCGGGCAGCGGCAGCGGGTCGATGAGCGCGGTGCCGGCGCCGCCGCGGCGCAGCTGCACCAGGTAGGCGCGCTGGCTGTAGCGGTAGCCGGAGGCGCGTTCGGCATCGAGGGCCACCGGGCCGGTGCCGGCCGCGAAGCGGGCCACGACCTCGTCCAACTCGGCAGGTGTGGCCACCGGGGCGGGCGTGCCGTCGCGCGGCGCGGTCAGGGGGACGGCCGCGCCCGGTTCGGTCTCGGACCCCGCGTCCGCCGGCTCCGGCAGGGCCGACGTCGGCTGGGCGGACGCCTCCCCGGTACGGCTTTCGGCGGCCCGACGGCGCAGGGGTGGTTCGTCGGTCACCTGACAACCCTAGTAGGCCGGACGATCCGGTGTGCGCAGCCGGTCCGGCGTGTGTCGGCGCGATGGCCGTCAGGTGACCGGAAAGGTGCGGGTTGCGGGGCCGTGAGAGGGTCGGACAAGGGGGAAGACAAAGCCCGTTCCCGCCGGTACGGTCCATCGAGCCGCGAACGGCGTACGGGTGCCGCAGCGGGTCGGGGGGCGTCGGCGAAGCCGACGGGGAGGACGGTCGAGCATGACAGGCGGGTACGGAACCGGCGACGACGTGCCNCACGGCGGCGGCGACACGGCAGCCGACCGGCCGGGGCCGCTGCCGCCGCGCTTCGCCCCGCCCGCCGGTTCGGCCCCGGTGCCGGGATCGTTCCCCGGTGGATCCGAGTGGGCCGGCACCCCCGGCTACCCGGCGCGGGCCGCCGTCCAGCCGCCCGCCGGCTACCCGGGTCTCCCGGACCCGGCCGGCACGCCGCAGCCGACGCCCTACGCGGCCTCGTCCGGCGTCGCGACCCCGCCCGCCACGGCCCAGCCGGGCCAGCCGTCCTACGGCACCACGCCGTCCGAGCCGGGCCGGTCGTCCTACGGCTCCGCACCGGGCCAGCCGTCCTACGGCTCCGCGCCGGGCCAGCCGTCCTACGGCTCCGCACCGGGCCAGCCGTCCTACGGCTCCGCGCCGGGCCAGCCGTCCTACGGCTCCGCGCCGGGCCAGCCGTCGTCCTTCGGCGCCGTGCCGGCGCAGACCTCCCGGTCCGCCGCCCCGGCGTACCCGGGCCAGCCGGCCGCGTCACCGGCGTATCCGGGCCAGCCGGTCTCCGCGTCACCGTCCTATCCGGGCCAGCCGGTCTCCGCGTCACCGTCCTATCCGGGCGGGCCGGGCTCGTCGTCGTACCCGGACCGGGCGCCCGCCGCACCGTCGTATCCGGGCCTGTCCGGCAGCGGCCCGTCGTACCCCGGCCAGCCGGTGTCGGCACCGTCCCAGCCCGGTTCCGCGTACCCCGGTCAGGCGGCCCTCGTCGGCGGCCCGGCCGGCTTCGGCGCGCAGCCGGCGCGGCGCAGCCGGGTGGCGGTGGTGGCGCTGGCCCTTGCCGCCGTGCTGACGGTGGTCACCGGCGTGCAGGCGTACCAGATCTACCGGCTCGACGACCGGCTCGCCGCCGCCGACAAGCGGATGGCCGAGGGGCAGGGCACGGACGCCAGCCGGCTCGACGGCCTGGAGCAGCGCGCCGGCAGCCTGGAGAAGAAGGCCGGCGCGGCCTTCAACCCGGAGGCGGTGGCCAGCGCGGTGCTGCCGAGCGTGTTCCGGGTGCGGGCCGGGCAGTTCACCGGTACGGCGTTCGCCGTCGGCAAGGCCCCGTCCGGCGGCGGCACCACGCTGCTGACGAACTTCCACGTGGTCGAGTCGGTCTTCACCGCGGGTGAGCGCAAGGTGTTCCTGGAGCGCAAGGACCAGCGGTTCGAGGCGACCATCATCGCCACCGACAAGGACAAGGACCTGGCGCAGCTGCAGACCACCGCCAAGTTCACCGGGCTGGTCGCGGCCCGCGACCCGGTGCGGTCGGGCCAGCAGATCATCGTGGTCGGCGCGCCGCTCGGGTTGCAGGACAGCGTCACCACGGGCGTGGTCAGCGCGTTCCGCGAGGACGAGCGCGGCGGCGGCCCGGTGATCCAGTTCGACGCGCCGATCAACCCGGGCAACTCCGGTGGCCCGGTGATCAACGGCTCGAAGGAGGTCGTCGGCATCGCCACGGCCAAGGCCCGCAACGCCGAGGGCATCGGGCTCGCGGTGCCGATCAAGACCGCCTGCGACCGGTTCCGGCTCTGCTGACCGGTGGCCGCACCGGCCCGGCCGCACCGCATCGACCCCGGCCCATCGGGCCACCCCGCGGGGGACCAGCACATCTGGAGGAACGACATGTCCTACCCACCGGCCGGGGGCGACAACCCGCCCCCGGCGCCGGGGGGCACGGTCTACGGCAACCCGTACGGCAGCCGGCCCGCGCCCCAGCAGTACGACCCGAACCAGCCAGCGCCGACGCTGCACCAGCCCACCGTGTCCGACGGCGCCCCCGGGTACGGCGGATACCAGCCCGCCACGCCGGGACAGCCGGGATACGCGCCCGGCGCCGCCCCGGTGCCCCCGCCGGCGCAGCCGATGTCGGCGCCGCCGGTCTCCGTCCCGCCGGTCTCCGCCCCCGGCTACGCGCAGCCGATGTCGGTCCCGCCCGCGTCGGCTCCGCCGGTGTCCGGCCCCGGCTTCGGGCCGCCGCCGATGTCCGGGCCGCCCGGCCCGTACGGCCCGGTGGGTGCCCCGCCGGCCACCGGCGGCGGCAGGAAGTGGGCGGCCCTGGTGCTCGGCCTCGTCGCCGCGCTGCTGTTCGTCTTCGGCGGCGTGATGACGTTCCTGTACGTCTCCACGAACGGCGAGCTGGACAAGTCCCGGCAGACGGTCAGCCAGCGGGACGGCACGATCTCGGCGAACCAGCAGGAGATGGAGAAGCTCAAGGGTGAGCTGAAGGCGGTCCAGGAGCGGCTGTCGGACACCCAGCAGGACCTGACCGGCACCAAGAACGACCGGGACGAGCAGGCCCGGCAGAAGAAGGTCATCGCGAACTGCCTGGACAAGCTGACCACGGCCATGGCGGCGGCGTCGCGCGGCGACCGGGCCGCCTTCGAGGCGGCCAGCAAGGGCCTGGACAAGATCTGCGACGAGGCCGAGAACTACCTCTGACCGGCGTCCACCGAAGGCCGTCCCGGTTCGTCCGGGGCGGCCTTTCGTGTGTCCCCGGGCGGGGTGCGGTCAGGCGGCGCCGGCGGAGCGGCGGGTGGGCAGCGCGGTGACGCCGGGCGGCGGCAGGCCGGCCGTGGAGGCCAGCAGCGTGCACCAGCCGAGCAGGTGCGGGCCCAGGTCGGCGCGCAGCGGCGTCCAGGAGGCGCGGATCTCGATGTCACCGGCGGCGGGCGGCCCGGCCAGCTCGCCGAAGCGGGTGGAGAGCGTCTGGGTGACTGTGCCGCCGATCGCCCGGTGCCCGGCGCCCTGCGCGTCGAGCGCGTCGGTCAGCCAGGTCCAGCCGACACCGGGCAGCAGCGGATCGCTGGCCAGGTCGACCTCCAGTTCGGCGGTGACGTACGTGACCAGCCGCAGCGTGCCCTGCCACGCCTCGTGCCCGGCCGGGTCGTGCAGCAGGATCAGCCGGCCGGTGGCCACCTCGTCGTCGTCGCGCATCACGGCGGCGGAGAGCGCGAACGCGTACGGGGCCAGCCGCTGCGGCGCGCCGACCTCCTCCAGGATGATCTCCGGGCGGGGTGTGGCCGATCGCAGCCCCGCGACCGCGCGAGCGAACGTTTCCGGGAGCGCGATCGGGGGGGCCATGCGGGCAGCCTATGCCGCGCTCACCGCGCGGCGCGCGACGGCGCGCCGGGTGATCGACGGTTAAGAAGGGGCCCTTCCGCTACCGGAGGCGTTAAGCGGGGGCCCTTCCTTCTACGTCACAAATGCGGACGGTGAACGCGGGCGCGCACCGGGGGCGTGGCACGATTGCCGCGATGACCACCGACACCACGGGCACTGCCGCCCGAGACGGAGAACCCCGCCGCGGCGGGCCGGCCGACTCGCCCTTCGTCCGCGCCTGCCGGCGCGAGCCGGGCCCGCACACCCCGGTCTGGTTCATGCGCCAGGCCGGCCGGTCGCTGCCGGAGTACCGGGAGATCCGGGCCAACGTGCCGATGCTGGAGTCCTGCCGCCGGCCCGAGCTGGTCACCGAGATCACGCTGCAGCCGGTGCGCCGGCACGGCGTGGACGCGGCGATCCTGTTCAGCGACATCGTGGTGCCGGTCGCCGCGGCTGGCGTCGACCTGGACATCGTGCCCGGCACCGGGCCGGTGGTGGCCGAGCCGGTCCGTACCGCCGCCGACGTCGAGCGGATCAGCCCGATCGGCCGCGACGACGTGTCGTACGTGGACGAGGCGGTCCGCCGGCTCGTCGTCGAGCTGGGCGACACCCCGCTGATCGGCTTCGCCGGCGCCCCGTTCACGCTCGCCAGCTACCTGGTCGAGGGCGGCCCGTCGCGGACCCACGCCAAGACCAAGGCGCTGATGTACGGCGACCCGGACCTGTGGCACGCGCTGTGCGCGCGGCTGGCCGAGGTGACGCTGGCGTTCCTCCAGGTGCAGGTCGACGCCGGGGTCTCCGCGGTGCAGCTGTTCGACTCGTGGGCGGGCGCGCTCTCCGAGGCCGACTACCGCCGCTTCGTGCTGCCGCACTCGACGTACGTGCTGGGCGGGCTCGCCGACGCGGGTGTGCCGCGGATCCACTTCGGGGTGGGCACCGGCGAGCTGCTCGGCGCGATGGGCGAGGCCGGCGCCGACGTGGTGGGCGTGGACTGGCGTACGCCGCTGGACGTCGCCACCGGCCGGATCGGGCCGGACAAGGCGGTGCAGGGCAACCTCGACCCGACGGTGCTGCTCGCGCCCTGGCCGGCAGTGGAGACCGAGGTGCGGCGCATCGTCGAGCAGGGCCGGGCCGCTCCCGGCCACGTGTTCAACCTCGGTCACGGCGTCCTGCCGGAGACCGACCCCGAGGTGCTGACCCGGGTGGTCGCGCTGGTGCACGAGCTGACCGCGCGACCGGAGCGCTAGGAGGAGACAGTGGTGCGACCGTGGCGGGTGGCGATCGTCGGTGGCGGGATCACCGGGCTGGCCGCCGCCGTCCGGTTGCGCGACCGGGCTCCCGAGGGCACCGAGGTCACCGTGTACGAGCAGTCCGGCCGCCTCGGCGGCAAGCTGTTCACCGGTGAGCTGGCCGGCGGGCCGGTCGAGTTCGGCGCCGAGTCGTTCCTGATGCGCGACCCGGCCGGTGGCGAGTCGGCGGCGGTGACGCTGGCCCGGCGCCTCGGCCTGGACGCCTCGATCGTGCACCCCACAGTCGGGCAGGCCGCCCTGCTCGTCGACGGCACGTTGCACCAGGTGCCGGGCGGCACGCTCGTCGGCGTACCCGGGGATCTGGACAAGGTGGCGGCGGTCGCGCCGCCGGCCGCGGACGCCGACCGCGACGCGGGCCGGCCGCTGCTGGCAGACGGCGAGGACACCTCGGTCGGTGAGCTGGTCCGCAAGCGTCTCGGTGACGCGGTGGTGGACCGGCTGGTCGACCCGATGCTCGGCGGCGTGTACGCGGGGCGGGCCGACGACCTGTCGCTGGTCACCACGATGCCGGCGCTGGCCCGCGCGGCCCGTGCCGAGCACACGCTCGTCGGTGCGGTACGCGCCGCGCAGGCCGCCGCGCCGCGCGCGCCCGGCGCCCCCGTCTTCGGCACCCTGGCCGGTGGGCTGAGCACGCTCGTCGAGGCGGCGGCGACGGTGAGCGGGGCGACGATCCGCCGGGGCGCGGCGGTACGCGAGCTGCGCCGCACCCCGTCCGGCTGGCGGCTCACCGTCGGGCCGACCCGCGACGCCGAGCACGTCGAGGCCGACGCGGTGCTGCTCGCGGTGCCGGCCCGCCCGGCCGCCCGGCTGCTCGCCGCCGCCGCGCCCGAGGCGGCCGACACGGTCGGCGCGCTCGACTACGCGAGCGTCGCCCTGATCACCCTCGTCCTGCCGGGCCCGGCCCTGCCGGAGCTGTCCGGCTTCCTGGTGCCGGCCGGTGAGGGGCTGACGATCAAGGCGTCCACGTTCTTCACCACCAAGTGGGGGCACCTGCGGCGGCCGGACGGGCTGGCGCTGGTGCGCGCCTCGGTCGGCCGGTACGGCGACGAGAGATCGTTGCAGCTCACCGACGACGACCTGGCCGACACGGTGCACCGGGAGCTGTCGGCGGTGCTGGGCGCGCCGCTGCCGGCTCCGGTGGCCCGGCACGTGCAGCGGTGGGGTGGCGCGCTGCCGCAGTACACGCCCGGGCACACGGCCCGGGTGGCGGCGGTCCGGACGGCGCTGCGCGCCGCCCACCCGACGCTTGCGGTGGCCGGGGCCGGCTACGACGGCGTCGGCATCCCGGTCTGCGTCCGCTCCGGCGAGACGGCGGCCGAAGAGATCATCACGGCACTGGAAGGATCGGCAGCATGACCGAGCAGACCAACGCGGCGCGGCTGCGGGAGCTCAACGAGACCATCCGCTACACCATGTGGTCGGTGTACCGGGCCACCAGCCCGCTGCCGTCGCTGCGGGAGAACGTCGTCGACGAGGTCGAGTCGCTCTTCACCGAGCTGGCCGGCAAGGACGTCACGATCCGGGGCACGTACGACGTGGCCGGGCTGCGCGCCGACGCCGACCTGATGATCTGGTGGCACTCGTCGTCCAGCGACGCGCTCCAGGACGCGTACCTGCGGTTCCGCCGCACCACGCTGGGCCGGGCGCTCACCCCGGTCTGGTCGCAGATGGCGCTGCACCGGCCGGCCGAGTTCAACAAGAGCCACATCCCGGCGTTCCTGAACGACGAGGAGCCGCGCGCCTACCTGTGCGTCTACCCGTTCGTACGCTCGTACGAGTGGTACCTGCTGCCCGACGCCGAGCGGCGGGAGCTGCTGTCCGAGCACGGCAAGATGGCCCGGGGCTACCCGGACGTGCGGGCCAACACGGTGGCCTCGTTCGCGCTCGGCGACTACGAGTGGATGCTGGCGTTCGAGGCCGACGAGCTGCACCGGATCGTCGACCTGATGCGTGACCTGCGCGCCTCCGGCGCCCGCCGGCACGTACGGGAGGAGATCCCGTTCTACACCGGCCGCCGCCGCCCGGTCGCCGACATCGTCAACTGCCTGGTGTGAGGGTGCCCGGCCGGGGCCGTGAGTGCGGCCCCGGCCGGATCCCGGGTCAGGCGGTCGTCGTGCAGGACAGGATGCCGGGCACCGGGTTCGTCGCACTGGCCGAGCCGGTGAAGCCGAACGAGGTGCTCGCACCCGGCGCGAGCGAGCCGTTGTAGGCCACGTTGCGTGCCGTCACGAGCGTTCCGCTCGTTGTCACAGAGGCGTTCCACGCCGAGTTGACCTGCTGGCCGTTCTGGTAGTTCCAGCTCACCGACCAGCCGCGGATCGGCGAACCGCTGCCGTTCGTCACCTTCACGTCGGCCTGGAAACCGCCACCCCACGAACCGGTGATCGCGTACGTCGCGGTGCAGCCACCGGCCGGGTTCGGCGTGGTCGGCGGCGGGCTGGTGGGCGGCGTGCTCGTCGGCGGGGTGCTGGTGGGCGGCGTGCTGGTC
>NZ_LEKG01000196.1:0-13863 GCF_001029515.1 Micromonospora sp. RV43
CTGTCACGTCGGTCATCGGGTCGCCCGCGTCGACGACGGGGCCGGGGCGTTATACCTGGTGAACGACGACCGCAGCAGCACCCCCGCAGCACGCGAACGCGGGTGCAGGCCCCCGGAATGATCCCGGGCAGGCGGTCGTTGCACATGCCTCCGGCGCCACCCAGCCGACCCCGCACGCCACCCCCGGGCGTGCTGCGGGCCGCGTGTGAGCCGGATCCCCCAAGAACCTTTCTTGAGCGCCTGACGGTGCTCGCACCCGCACCGAACCCCCTTTCGGCGCGGGCGTCGACCCCCGAATGGAGCCCCCTCATGAACACGATCCTGCGTAAGAGCATCCTCGGTATCGCCGGTCTGACCGTCGCCGGTGGCCTCGCCGCCGGCCCCCTCAACCACGACACCACCACCCCCACGCGGGACGCCGCGGTCACCACCACTCAGGCCGCCGCGAAGCTCGACACCGCCACACTCATCCCGCACGGCGTGCAGGGCAACCAGTCCCACATCGACCTCAACGACGAGCAGACCGCCAACGTCAAGGCCATCATCGCCGCCACCAAGAAGGCCGGCATGGACGAGCGCGCCGCCGTCGTCTCCATCGCCACGGCGCTGCAGGAGTCGAAGCTGGAGAACCTCGGCCACCTCGGTGACCGTAACGACCACGACTCGCAGGGCCTGTTCCAGCAGCGCCCCTCCTCCGGCTGGGGCACGGTCGAGCAGATCACCGACCCCGAGTACTCCACCACCGCGTTCCTGAAGGGTCTGAAGCAGGTCGACGGCTGGCAGGACATGCCCCTGACCAAGGCCGCCCAGACCGTCCAGGTCTCCGCCTACCCCGACCACTACGCCCAGTGGGAGCAGCAGGCCGCCGACCTCGTCGCCCAGCACTGGAACAGCTAAGACCCGGCGGTGACCGGGGTCACGACGAACGAGCGGAAGAACCGTGACCCCGGTACCGTTGTGCAGAGCGTCGGTGTGTTCAGTGTCCCCGGGCCTCACCTAAATTGCCTTCGCGGAATACCGTTCGGCTGGAGCCGCGTCGCGCCACTCGCCGAGAGGCGACATGCACACCGACGCCCAGAGCCGCCCCGGCCATCCGGCCGGGGCGGCTCTGTCTGTGGGCTCGAGTCGCACGCCCCGGGCCGCTGGCCTAGGGTTACTGGCAGAGGTGAGCCGTTCTCGACGGAGAGGGGGGTGCCCGGATGGGTTTCAAGACGTTCATCCAGGGGTGGCCGGTCTACCGGCAACTCACCGGCACCGACCCGCTCGGTCGCGGCGCCGCCGCCCAGTCGGCCCGCTCCGCCGGCCTGACCGCCCGCACCGAGACCGCCGACGGCATGGCCCGCTCGGTCTGCCCGTACTGCGCGGTCGGCTGCGGGCAGCGCGTCTTCCACTCCGACGGCCAGGTCACCCAGATCGAGGGCGACCCGGACAGCCCGATCTCGCGCGGCCGGCTCTGCCCGAAAGGCTCGGCCAGCAAGAGCCTGGTGACCAGCCCGCTGCGCCAGACCACTGTGCGCTACCGCCGGCCGTACGCGACCGAGTGGGAAGACCTGGACCTCGACGTCGCGCTCGACATGATCGCCGACCGGATCCTCGCCGCCCGCGCGGAGACCTGGGAGGACGTCGACGACGAGGGCCGCCCGCTGAACCGGACGCTGGGCATCTCCAGTCTCGGCGGCGCGACGCTGGACAACGAGGAGAACTACCTCATCAAGAAGCTGTTCACGGCGATGGGGGCACTCCAGATCGAGAACCAGGCCCGTATTTGACACTCCGCCACCGTCCCCGGTCTGGGGACCAGCTTCGGTCGCGGCGGCGCCACGGACTTCCAGCAGGATCTCGCCAACGCTGACGTCATCGTCATCCAGGGCTCGAACATGGCCGAGGCCCACCCGGTGGGCTTCCAGTGGGTGATGGAGGCGAAGAAGCGCGGCGCGAAGGTCTTCCACGTCGACCCGCGGTTCACGCGTACCAGCGCGCTCGCCGACACGTACCTGCCGATCCGGGCGGGCACGGACATCGCACTGCTCGGCGGCGTGGTGCGCTACATCCTGGAGAACGAGCTGGACTTCCGGGAGTACGTGCTGGCGTACACGAACGCGGCCAACATCGTCAGCGAGCAGTTCGTCGACACCGAGGACCTGGACGGCCTGTTCTCCGGCTACAACCCGGACACCGGCTCGTACGACCACGCGAGCTGGCAGTACGAAGGGCAGGAGGACAACGCCAAGGTCCGGGGCACCGGCAAGGAACGCGACTCGGCCTCCGGGCTGGAGCACGAGTCGCACGGCGCGCCGGTGCCGGCGCAGGCCCCGCGGGACGAGACGTTGCAGCACCCGCGCTGCGTCTACCAGATCCTGAAGCGGCACTTCTCCCGCTACACCCCGGAGATGGTGGCCCGCGTGTGCGGCATCCCGGAGGAGAAGTTCCTCGAACTGGCGCGCGCCTGGACGGAGAACTCGGGCCGCGAGCGCACCGGCGCGCTCGTCTACTCGGTCGGCTGGACGCAGCACAGCGTCGGCGTGCAGTACATCCGCACCGGCTCGATCATCCAGACGCTGCTGGGCAACATGGGCCGCCCGGGTGGCGGCATCCTGGCGCTGCGCGGGCACGCCAGCATCCAGGGATCGACCGACATCCCGACGCTGTTCAACCTGCTGCCCGGCTACCTGCCGATGCCGCACCACGCCGACCACCCGACGTTCGACGAGTGGGTGGACAGCATCCGGCACCCGGGCCAGAAGGGCTTCTGGGGCGACTCGCGGGCCTTCGCGGCGAGCCTGCTCAAGGCGTACTGGGGTGACGCGGCGACGCCGGAGAACGACTTCTGCTACGGCTACATGCCCCGGATGACCGGCGACCACGGCACGTACCAGCAGGTGCTGAACATGATCGACGGGAAGGTGAAGGGCTACTTCCTGCTCGGCCAGAACCCGGCGGTCGGCTCGGCGCACGGCCGGGCTCAGCGCCTGGGCATGGCCAACCTGGACTGGCTCGTGGTCCGCGACCTGTTCATGATCGAGAGCGCCACGTTCTGGAAGAACAGCCCGGAGGTCGCCACCGGCGAGATCGTGCCGGAGGAGTGCCGCACCGAGGTGTTCTTCCTGCCGGCGGCCTCGCACGTGGAGAAGGAGGGCACCTTCACCCAGACGCAGCGGCTGCTGCAGTGGCGGGAGAAGGCCGTCGACCCGCCGGGCGACGCCCGCTCCGAGCTGTGGTTCTTCTACCACCTGGGCCGGGTGCTGCGGGAGAAGCTGGCCGCCTCCACCGAGCGCCGGGACCGGGCGCTGCTGGACCTGACCTGGGACTATCCGACGCACGGTCCGCACGCCGAGCCGAGCGCCGAGGCGGTGCTCAAGGAGATCAACGGGTACGAGGTGGCGACCGGCCGCCTGCTGAACGCGTTCGGCGAGGCCCGGGACGACGGCTCCACGGCGATCGGCTGCTGGATCTACTCCGGCGTGTACGCCGACGGCGTGAACCAGGCGGCCCGCCGCCGGTCCCGCCACGAGCAGGACTGGGTGGCGGCCGAGTGGGGCTGGGCGTGGCCGGCGAACCGGCGCACGCTCTACAACCGCGCCTCCGCCGACCCCGAGGGCCGGCCGTGGAGCGAGCGGAAGAAGTACGTCTGGTGGGATCCGGACGCCGGCGAGTGGACCGGGTACGACGTGCCGGACTTCGAGAAGACGAAGCCGCCGTCGTACCGGCCGCCGGAGGGCGCGTCGGGCCCGGCGGCGCTCGCCGGTGACGACGCGTTCGTCATGCAGGGCGACGGCAAGGCGTGGCTGTACGCGCCGAGCGGAGTCCTCGACGGTCCGCTGCCGACGCACTACGAGCCGGCCGAGTCGCCGATGCGCAACCCGCTCTACGGTCAGCAGGCCAACCCGACCCGCAAGATCTACGAGCATCCGATCAACCGGATGAACCCGAGTCCGCCGGAGCCGCACAGCCAGGTCTTCCCGTACGTGTTCACGGTCAGCCGTCTCACCGAGCATCACACGGCCGGTGGGATGAGCCGTACCGTGCCGCGCCTGGCCGAGCTGCAGCCGGAGATGTTCGTCGAGGTGTCCCCGGAGCTGGCCGGCGAGATCGGGCTGGCCCACCTGGGCTGGGCGCACCTGATCAGCGGACGCGCGGTGATCGAGGCGCGGGTGCTGGTCACCGACCGGCTCACCCCGCTGCGGGTGGACGGCCGGATCATCCACCAGGTCTGGCTGCCGTACCACTTCGGCACCGAAGGGCTCGTCACCGGCGACTCGGCGAACGACCTGTTCGGCATCACGCTGGACCCGAACGTCCTCATCCAGGAGAGCAAGGTCGGCACCTGCGACATCCGGCCCGGGCGGCGGCCCACCGGCCCGCCGCTGCTCGACCTGGTCGGCGACTACCAGCGGCGGGCCGGGATGACACCGGACCGCAAGGTGCCGGTGGTGACCACCGACGCGGCCGGCGGGGACGACGCCGCCGGCAGCACCGACGAGCAGTCGGCCGCCGCGCACCAGGACGGGGATCGGGATGCCTGACGCCAACAGCCTGTACGACCCGGCCCCGGCCCCGGACGCGGGCTGGATCTCCGCGCCGCCCCGGATGGGCTTCTTCACCGACACCAGCGTCTGCATCGGCTGCAAGGCGTGCGAGGTGGCCTGCAAGGAGTGGAACGGCGTCCCCGACTCGGGTTTCGACCTGCTCGGCATGTCGTACGACAACACCGGCGCGCTGACCGCGAACTCGTGGCGGCACGTCGCGTTCATCGAGCAGCCCCGCCCGGCCGGGCACCGCACGCCGCCGTTCGCCGGTGACCCGACCGGTCCGGCGACCAGCCCGGCGTCGGCGGCGGCCGGCGCGCTCACCGCTCCCGACACCGGTACGAATCCCGGCCTGCCGCCGGGGCAGCCGGAGGCGGCGGCGCGGATGGCTGCCGGTCCGGAGTTCCTCGGCATGCCCGGCGCCCAGCCGCCCGGGCGGGCCACCGGCCCGGAGAGCCGCACCGACTTCCGCTGGCTGATGATGTCCGACGTGTGCAAGCACTGCACGCACGCGGCCTGCCTGGACGTGTGCCCGACCGGTTCGCTGTTCCGCACCGAGTTCGGCACGGTGGTGGTGCAGGAGGACATCTGCAACGGCTGCGGCTACTGCATCTCCGCCTGCCCGTACGGCGTGATCGACCAGCGCAAGGGCGACGGCCGGGCGTGGAAGTGCACGTTGTGCTACGACCGGGTCGGCGCGGGCATGACGCCCGCCTGCGCGCAGGCCTGCCCGACCGAGTCGATCCAGTACGGGCCGCTCGACGAGCTGCGGGAACGGGCCGCCAAGCGGGTCACCGCGTTGCACGAGCGGGGTGTGCCGGAGGCGCGCCTGTACGGCCACGACCCGACCGACGGCGTGGGTGGCGACGGCGCGTTCTTCCTGCTGCTGGACGAGCCGGAGGTGTACGGGCTGCCGCCGGACCCGGTGGTCACCACCCGGGACCTGCCGAAGATGTGGAAGCGGGCCGGGTTCGCCGCCCTGGCCATGGCGGCGGCTGCCGTCGCCGCGTTCGTCGGAGGATCGTCGTGAGCCCGGACCGCCCGGTCGGTGACCTGTTCCGCCGCTTCCGCGAACGCCTGTCCGCCGAACCGGAGGACGGCGGCGCCGCCGAGCGGGAGAACGGCAGCCGGGCCACAGCGGCCGGTCCCGGCGTGGGCCGCACCGACGCGGGTTCCCGCGACGCCGGCCTCGCCCCGCATCCGCCCCGCGACGCGGCACCGCGCCGACGCCGGGGCAGGGGCAGCAGGGGCGGTGGCGAGCAGCTCAACGTCCCGCCGGCCGAGTTCACCTCCTACTACGGCCGGCCCATCCTCAAGCCGCCGGTGTGGCGGTGGGACATCGCCGCGTACCTGTTCACCGGCGGTCTCGCCGCCGGTTCGTCGCTGCTCGCGGCGGGCGGGCAGCTCACCGGCCGCCCGGCGCTGCGGCGCGCCGGCCGGGTCACCGCGCTCGCGGCGGTCGGCGCCAGCACGTACTTCCTGGTGAACGACCTGGGGCGGCCGTCGCGCTTCCACCACATGCTGCGGGTGGCGAAGGTGACCTCGCCGATGTCGGTGGGCACGTGGATCCTCAGCGTGTTCGGCCCGGCCGCCGGGGTCGCGGCGATCGCCGAGGCGGCCCCGCTGCTGCCCGAGCGCGGCGTGCTGGGGCTCGGCCGCCGGCTGCTGCCCCCGGCCGGGCACGCCGCCGGCCTGGTCGCCGCCGTCACCGCGCCGGCGCTGGCCACGTACACCGGGGTGCTGCTGGCGGACACGGCGGTGCCGTCGTGGCACGAGGCGTACCCGGAACTGCCGGCCATCTTCGCGGGCAGCGCGCTGGCCAGCGGCGCGGGTGTCGGGCTGGTGGCCGCGCCCCGCGCGCAGGCCGGTCCGGCGCGGCGCCTCGCGGTCGCGGGCGCGGCGATGGAGCTGTGGGGTTCGCACCGGGTGGAGAACCGGCTCGGGCTGCTCAGCGAGCCCTACACGCAGGGCACACCCGGGAAGCTGCTGCGCGCCGGGCGGGCGCTGACCGCCGCCGGTGTCGTGGGCGCGCTGCTCGGCCGCCGCAGCCGGGTGCTGTCCGCACTCTCCGGCGGCGCGCTGATCGCCGCGTCGGTGTGCACCCGGTTCGGCATCTTCCACGGCGGGGTCGCCTCGGCGCGCGATCCGCGGTACACGGTGGTGCCGCAGCGCGAACGCGCCGACCGGCGGGCCGCCGAGCAGGACTGAACCTCCCCGGGCGGCCTTCCGTCCGCTGTGGTTGACTTCTGCGTGGAGGCGTTCAGGCGGCTGGTGCCCCTCCCGGTCTTCAAAACCGGTGTGGTCCGGGATCCGGGCCAGGCGGGTTCGATTCCCGTCCGTCTCCGCCAAACCGTTCCCGGGAGTGCGCCGATGCGTGAGGTCGACCCGCGACGGCGGGTGCCGCGCACCGACGCGCTGCTCGCCGATCCCGCGCTGGCCGCCGCCGCCGGCACGCTCGGCCGCGACCGGGTCAAGGCCGCGATCGTCCGCGCGCAGGACCGCGCCCGCCGCGGTGAGCTGACCCCCGAGGGGGTACGCGACGCGGCGCTGGCGGACCTGCCCGGCCGTACGCCGCGCGCGGTGCTCAACGCCACCGGCGTCGTGCTGCACACCAACCTGGGCCGCGCGCCGCTCGCCCCGTCCGCCGTGGACGCCCTGGTCGCCGCCGCCGGGCACACCGACGTGGAACTGGACCTGCGGACCGGGCGGCGGGCCCGGCGCGGCCGGGAGGCGCTCGACGCGCTCGCCGCGGCGGTGCCCGACGCCGGGGCGGTGCACGTGGTGAACAACGGCGCCGCCGCCCTGGCGCTCGCCGCCACCGCGCTGGCCGCCGGCCGGGAGATCGTGGTGAGCCGCGGCGAGCTGGTCGAGATCGGCGACGGGTTCCGCCTGCCGGACCTGCTGGCCAGCACCGGCGCGCGGCTGCGCGAGGTGGGCACCACGAACCGCACCACGCGCGCCGACTACGAGGCCGCGATCGGCGAGCACACCGGGTTCGTGCTCAAGGTGCACCCGTCGAACTTCGTGGTCACCGGGTTCACCTCGGCGGTGCCGGTGGCCGAGCTGGCCACGCTGGGCGTACCCGTGGTGGCCGACATCGGGTCGGGGCTGCTCGCGCCGGACCCGCTGCTGCCGGCCGAGCCGGACGCGGCCACCACGCTGCGCGCGGGCGCGCACCTGGTCACCGCCAGCGGCGACAAGCTGCTCGGCGGCCCGCAGGCCGGTCTGCTGCTCGGCGACGCCGACCTCGTGCACCGGCTGCGCCGCCACCCGCTGGCGCGGGCGCTGCGGGTGGACAAGCTCACCCTCGCCGCGCTCGCCGCCACCCTGTACGCGCCGTCCACGCCCACCCGGGACGCCTTGCACGCCGACCCGGCTCGGCTGCGGCAGCGGCTGGAGCGGCTGCGTGACCGGCTCGGCGAGGACGGCTGCAAGGCCGAGGTGGTGCCCGGCGTCGCTGTGGTCGGCGGCGGCGGGGCGCCCGGCGTGGAGCTGGACTCGTGGGCGCTGAGCCTGCCCGAGCGGTACGCCGAGCCGCTGCGCACCGGCGATCCGGCGATCCTCGGCCGGGTGCTGCACGGCCGGCTCCTGCTGGACCTGCGCGCCGTGCCGGAGAGCGCCGACGACCGGGTCCGGGCGGCCGTGCTGAGCGTGGGGGACTGACCGGCATGTGGGTGGTGGCGACCGCCGGGCACGTCGACCACGGCAAGTCCACGCTGGTGCGGGCGCTGACCGGGATGGAACCGGACCGGTGGGCGGAGGAACGCCGCCGGGGCATGACCATCGACCTCGGCTTCGCCTGGACCACACTGCCGTCGGGCGGCACCCTCGCCTTCGTCGACGTACCGGGGCACGAGCGGTTCGTGCCGAACATGCTCGCCGGCATCGGCCCGGTCCCGGCCGCGCTGATCGTCGTGGCCGCCGACGAGGGCTGGATGCCGCAGTCCGCCGAGCACCTGGCCGCGCTGCACGCGCTGGGTGTGTCGTACGGGCTGCTCGCGGTCACCCGCGCGGACCTGGCCGACCCCGGGCCGGCGGCGGCGCGGGCCCGTACGGAGATCGCCGCGACCTCGCTGGGTGAGGTGGAGGCGGTGCCGGTCTCCGGGGTCACCGGCGCGGGGCTGCCCGAGCTGCGCGCCGCCCTGGACCGTCTGGGCGCCCGGCTGCCCGACCCGGCCCGGGACGCTCCGGTGCGGCTCTGGGTGGACCGGGCGTTCACCGTGCGCGGCAGCGGCACAGTGGTCACCGGCACGCTCGGCGGTGGCCGGCTGCGCGTCGGCGACGAGCTGGAGCTGGCCGCCACCGGCGAGGCGGTGCGGGTACGCGGACTGCACTCGCTCGGCACGGCCCGGACCGAGGTCGAGGCGGTGGCCCGGGTCGCGGTGAACCTGCGCGGGCTGTCCCGCGACCGGGTCGGGCGCGGCGACGCGCTGCTCACGCCCGGCCGGTTCGGGCGTACCGACCTGCTCGACGTGCGGCTGTCCGGCGATCCGGCCGCCGACCTGCCGGCCACGCTCACCCTGCACGTGGGCTCTGCGGCGGTGCCCGCCCAGGTCCGGCCGCTGGGCCCGGACACGGTACGGCTGCGCCTGGCCCGCCCGCTGCCGCTGCTGATCGGGGACCGGGCGCTGCTGCGCGACCCCGGCCGGCACCACGTCGCGGGCGGCGTGACGGTGCTGGACGTGGACCCGCCGCCGTTGCGCCGCCGGGGCGCGGCGGCCGCCCGCACGGCGGTGCTGGCCGGCCTGGACGGGCGGCCGGACCTGGCCGGGGAACTGCGCCGGCGACGGCTGGTCCGCGCCGGTGACCTGACCCGGATGGGCGTGCCGCCGACCGCGACGCCGGTGGCCGGGCAGTGGCTGGCCGACCCGGAGCACTGGCGGGACCTGGGTCGTCGCCTCACCGAGGAGGTGGCCCGGTACGCCGCCGAGCATCCGCTCGCCGCGGGCGTACCGGTCGACGTGCTGCGGCACCGGCTCGACCTGCCCGAGCGTGCTCTGGTCACGGCGCTGCTGCGCCCGCCGCTGCGACTGCGCGACGGTCTGGTCACCGCCGCCCCGCAGGGGACTCTGCCGGACCCGGTGGCCCGGGCGGTGGACCGGGTCCGGGCCGAGTACGGCGACCGGCCGTTCCAGGCCCCCGAGGCGCACCACCTGGCCGACCTCGGGCTCGGGCCCCGCGAGATCGGCGCCGCGGTACGCGCCGGCGCGTTGCTGAAGCTGGCCGAGAACGTGGTGCTGCTGCCGGGCGCCCCGGACGACGCGGTACGCGTGCTCGCCGGGCTGCCGCAGCCGTTCACGCTCAGCGCCGCCCGGCAGGCGCTCGGCACCACCCGCCGGGTGGCGGTGCCGCTGCTGGAACTGCTGGACCGGCGCGGCGCCACCCGGCGGCTCCCTGACGACGCCCGCGAGGTGGTCCGCCCGCCGGGCTGAGCCAACCGGTGCCACCGGCCCACGCCGGTCACCTACCGTGGCGCCATGGACCCTTCCGCGGTCTGGCGGGACAAGAACCACAAGTGGCGGATCGAGGCGTACCGGGCCCCGGACCTGCGCTTCGCGATCTTCGCCACGAACGGCCCCACCGAGTCGGCGCCGCTGTGGCTGTTCGGGATGGCCGCGCTGGCCCGCTGGCTGATGACCCACGCGATCTCACTGGACGACCTGGAGACCGACTGATGGGCGTGCAGGTCGCGCTGGTGCTGGTGCTGATCCTGATCAACGCCGCCCTGTCCGGCAGCGAGATGGCGCTGGTGAGCCTGCGGGAGGGGCAGTTGCGCCGGCTGGCGCGGTCCGGGCGGGCCGGGGCGCGGCTGAGCCGCCTCACCCGCGAACCGAACCGCTACCTGGCCACCATCCAGCTCGGCATCACGCTCGCCGGGTTCCTCGCCTCGGCCGCCGCCGCCGTGACGCTGGCCGAGCCGCTGGTCGGCCCGCTGGGTTTCCTGGGCGCGGCCGCCCGCCCGGTGGCGGTGTTCCTGGTGACACTGCTGCTGACGTTCCTCACGCTCGTGGTGGGGGAGCTGGCACCCAAGCGGCTGGCCATGCAGACGGCGGAGCGGTGGGCGTTGGTCAGCGCCGGGCCGCTGGACCTGCTCGCCCGGCTGTCCCGGCCGGCGGTGTGGCTGCTCGGCCGCTCCACCGACCTGCTGGTCCGGCTCGCCGGCGGCGACCCGCGCGCCAGCCGGGAGGAGGTGACCGAGGAGGAACTGCGGGAGATGCTGGTCAGCCAGCGCGGCCTGTCCGCCCAGCAGCGGGAGATCCTCGCCGGGGCGTTCGACATCGCCGGCCGTACGCTGCGGGAGATCCTCGTCGCGCGCCGCGACGTGACCACTCTGCCCGCCGACCTGCCCGCGGCGGAGGCGATGCGCCGGCTGGCGGCCGGCGGCCGGTCCCGGGCGCCGGTGATCGGACCCGGCGGGCTCGACGACGTACGCGGCACCGTGCACATCCGTGACCTGGTGGACGCCGACGGCGCGCTCGTCGGCGACCGGGCCCGCCCGCCGGTGCTGCTACCAGGCACGCTGCCGGTGGCCGACGCGATGCGGCAGCTGCGCCAGCGGCACGAGCAGCTCGCCCTGGTGGTCGACGAGTACGGCGGCGTGGACGGCCTGGTCACCATGGAGGACCTGCTCGAGGAGGTGGTCGGCGAGCTGTACGACGAGACCGACCGGGACGTGCGCCGCGCCGTGCGGGAGCCGGACGGCGCGCTGCTGCTGCCGGGCGACTTCCCGCTGCACGACCTGCCCGACGTGGGCGTCCGCGTGACGTTCCCGCTGTCCCGGGAGTACACCACGGTGGCCGGGCTGGTGCTGGCCGGCCTGGGCCGGCTCCCCGAGGGGCCGGGGGAGCGGGTGCGGCTGCCCGGCCTCACCGTGGAGGTGGTCGAGGTGGCGGGGCGGGCGATCCGCCGGGTCCGGCTGCGCGGCCCCGCTGTCGGCCGTACGCCGGACTGACACCCGGACGGGGGACAACCGCCCGATACCCGTCCCGGGCCGCGTCGCCGGTCGTACGGTCCGGGCGTGAAGGACCGAGGACTGCGTACGTTCGTCACCGTGCTGGCCGGACTGGCCGTGATCTACTTCGGCTTCTCCGGAAGCCGTGGCAGCGGCGAGGAGGGTGGCGTCTCCGGTGGCGTGGTGCTGCTCGCGCTGCTCGCCTCGCTGCTGGCCTGGAACCTGACCAAGCCCGGCCCGGCCAAGTAGCGACCCTCAGTGGGCCGTGGCGGCGCTGCGACTCACCTCGCCCGCCGACTCCTCGCCCAGGGCCACCCGCACCAGCGCCGACGCCAGCCGACCGAAGTCGGCCTCGCCGACCAGCCCGACCAGGTCACCGGGGCTCGCCGGCAGGCCCAGCCGCCGCGCCCCGGCGAGCGTGCGCCGGTCGGCGTACGGGCGCACGTCCGGCCACACCGACTGCGCCTCCCGCAGGAAGATGTCCGCACCGGTGGGGCCGATGCCGGGGAACTCGGTGAGCAGCCGGCGCAGCACGGCCCGGTCGGCGCCGGCCTCCTTGTGCAGCCGGCGCAGGTCGCCGTGCCAGCGGTCCAGGCAGAGCCGGGCGCCGGTGCCGAGCATGGTGGCGGTCCGCTCGTCGTAGCGCCGGTAGTGGCCCCGGCCCAGCGCGTCGACCCGGTCCTGCCAGCTCGCCGCCTCCATCGCCTGCGGGGTGCGGTAGCCGGCGGCGAACAGCTCCCGGGCGGCGGCCACCGCCACCGAGGCCCGGATCCGGGTGCTCAGCAGCGTGGTGAGCACCAGCAACTGGTACAGCGGGCCGGGCCGGTCCGCGAGGGCGATGCCGGCCTCCTCCGCGTACGTGCGGTTCTGCCGTTCCAGCAGGGCGCGCGCGACGTTGCGATCGTCTGGCATCCGTCCGGCTTACCCGCCCCGGGCCCGGCCAGACCCCCGGGCCGATCCGGAATGCGCCGGGCGGCGGCGGGTACGCGGGTCGGGTGCGCGGTCGACGGCCGTGTGCTCCACCGGGAAGGAGAGACCCGTGGTCAAGCCGCAGCAGGAGGAACTGCGCCGGAACGACCTCGGCGCCACCAGCCAGGACAGCCGTAAGACGGCCACCCAGGCGGGCAGCCGTTCGCGAGGCCGGGGCACGTCGAACGGCGACGCGGGACGCCCGGTCCCCAAGGGACAGGTGTCGCCGTACGGCCCGGCCGGTGAGCCGGTCGCCGACGACGAGAGCTAGCCGCGAGCCGACGTCGGCCGCAGCCGCCGCCAGGTGGCTGCGGCCGACAGCCCGTACGCGAGGTGCGGGATCAGGTCGGAGACCCAGTCGCTGCGCCGCCAGGTACGCGGGTCGGTCACGCCGAGCACCGTCATCGAGCCGTCGGAGGTGGCCATCACCCCGCCGCCGAGCACCACCGTGGCCAGCGGCAACGGGATTCGGCGGCGCGCGGCGAGCAGACCGAACGCGGCCCCCGCGGCGATGCCGGTGGCGTACCCGAGCAACGGCCCCAGACCGGAGCGGCGGTTCTCCGCCTCGTCGCCGGGGCCCAGGTCGACGTGTGTGACGTCGGCGAGCCGTCCGGCGACCGATTCCGGGGTGCTGCTGGCCGGCCGGGCCCGCAACGCCATGTCGAGGTACGAGACCGCGTTGAGGACGGCGCTGCCGACGGCGCCCGCGATGGCGCCGTCGACAGCCGCTGCCGTCCTCACTTCGGGTCACCCGGTTCCCGGTTGCCCTTGGGGCCGTAGGTCCGTTCGCCCCGGACCACACCGCGTTGCCCCCGGTCGTCCTGGAGGATCCGGTTGGCGACCTGGTTCGCCTCCTTGTCCGACGCCCGTCCGGACTGTTCGACGAGGTCGCGAAGGCGTGCTCGCTGCTTGTCGTACGCGTTGCTGCCCGGCCGTGGTCCTGGCATCTCTGCCTCCTCCGGATCGCTGTCGGCTGACCGTAGGCGTCTACCCGCCCGGGCCGGGACCAACCGTTGCGGGCGCATCCCCGCCCGGCTGGAGCGCCGCTCAGGCGGGGGTGTGGACCACCGCTCAGCCGGGCGCGCCGGACGCCGTTCAGTCGGAGGCGCGGACCACCGCGACCGGGCAGGCGGCGCGGTGCAGGATCCCCTGGCTGACCGAGCCGAGCAGCAGCCCGCCCAGCTCGCCCCGGCCCTGCCGGCCCACCACGACCAGTTGAGCCCCGGCTGACGCCGTGGTCAGTGCCGCGACCGGTTTGGCGCGTACCGTCTCGGCGCGCACCGGCAGGTCCGGCCACCGTTCGCCGATCCCGGCGACCGCCTCGGTGAGCACCCGCTCGTCCTCCTCGGCCCCGCCCTTGCGCCCGGGCGGGGCCGAGGAGGACGAGCGGGTGCTCACCGAGGCGGTCGCCGCGGC
>NZ_LEKG01000197.1:0-13505 GCF_001029515.1 Micromonospora sp. RV43
GTCCACAAGGGCTTCGCGCGGGTGGGGTACGCGGGGACGCTCGGTGGGTGGAACGGGCTTGGGTGATCCGGCAGATCGCGAGTGGCCAGGGTGGCGTCGTCACCCGTGCGCAGGCGCTCCGGGCCGGCTACAGCAGGTACGAGATCGACAATCTCCTCACCTCGCGGCGGTGGCAGCGGCTGGCTCGCGCGACCTACGCCGTCGAGAGCGCCGGATCCGACGGCGTGGAGCGACGTCGTCAGATCCGGGCGGCGGTCCTGTCGCTGGGCCCGCAGGCGCACGCCGTTCTCGGTACGGCTGCCGAGCTGCACGGGATCGCGGGGCTGCCGAGAACGGGCGCGATACACGTCGCGGTCCCGGGCCGCGCGGCCCGGCCGGCCCGCGTCAAGGATCCCGCCGTGACGTTGCACCAGTTCGAGCATCCCGAGCAGGCGCTGACGACCGTCGACGGCATTCCGGTGACGGCTCCCACGCACACGCTCGCGGAACTCGTCCTCCGGGTGCGTCGCTACTTCGCGGTGGCTCTGCTCGATTCGGCGCTCAACCAGGGACGGATCAGCGAGGACGAGTTCGGGGCCATCCCCGCCCTGATCGCGGGGCGGCGGGGCGTGGTGAACGCGCGTCGCCACCTGGCCGAGGCGAACGGCGCCGCCCAGTCGCCGCTGGAGACGCGTACCCGGCTGCGGTGTGTCGACGGCGGCGTTCCGCCGGACGCTCTCCAGATCGAGGTGCGTGACGCCGACGGTTATCTGCTCGGCATCGGCGACATGGGCTGGCGGGCCGCCCGGGTGATCGCCGAGGCGGACGGCAGGGAGCCGCACTCCACGCCCGGCGCGCTCTTCGACGACCGGCAACGGCAGAACCGCCTGACCAACGCCGGCTGGACCGTCCTCAGGTTCACCTGGCCCGACACCCTCCGCCCCGACTACATCCCCCAGGTCGTCCGCGCGGCGGTGGCTGCAAGGACCCGGCGTTGACCATGAAGTTGACGGCGATGTCGATCTCACATCCTGCCGTCAACTTCATGATCGACGGGAAGGGGTGGGGTGGTCAGTAGGATGCCGGTCGTGCGCGTACTTCTTGTGGGTGGTGGTGGGCGGGAGCACGCTCTCGCGCTCGGACTCGCCGGTGACCCGGCTGTCGAGGCGCTCGTCGCGGCTCCGGGGAATCCGGGGATCGCTGCGGTGGCCGAACTTCGGGAGGTGACACCCACCGATCCGGCAGCAGTGGCGGCCCTCGCCGTCGAGGTCGCTACCGACCTGGTGGTCATCGGGCCGGAGGCGCCGCTGGTGGCGGGCGTCGCCGACGCGGTACGCGCCAAGGGCATCGCGGTGTTCGGCCCGAGCGCGGAGGCGGCCCGGCTGGAGGGCTCGAAGACGTTCGCGAAGGACGTGATGACCGCCGCGGCGGTGCCGACCGCCCGCGCGTACACCTGCGAGGACGCGGCGGCGGTGGGGCGCGCGCTGGACGAGTTCGGCGCGCCGTACGTGGTGAAGGACGACGGACTCGCCGCCGGCAAGGGTGTGGTGGTCACCGACGACCGGGCGGTCGCCGAGCGGCACGCCGCGGAGTGCGGCCGGGTGGTGATCGAGGAGTACCTGTCCGGTCCCGAGGTCTCCCTGTTCGTGGTCACCGACGGCGAGGCGGCGGTGCCGCTGCTGCCGGCGCAGGACTTCAAGCGGGTCGGCGACGGCGACACCGGGCCGAACACCGGCGGCATGGGCGCGTACGCGCCGCTGCCGTGGACCCCGCCGAATCTGGTCGACGACGTGATGCGCGACGTGGTGCACCCGACGCTGGCGGAGCTGCGCCGCCGGGGCACCCCGTTCGCCGGCCTGCTCTACGTGGGCCTGGCGATCACCCCGTCCGGCCCGCGGGTGATCGAGTTCAACGCGCGCTTCGGCGACCCGGAGACGCAGGTCGTACTCGCCCTGCTGGAGACGCCGCTGGCCGGGCTGCTGCACGCCGCCGCCACCGGCACGCTCGGCGCGCACCCGCCGCTGCGCTGGCGCGACGGCGCGGCCGTGACGGTCGTGGTGGCGGCCGACGGCTATCCGGCGGGCCCGCGTACCGGTGACGTGATCACCGGCGCGGACCGCGCCGGGATCATCCACGCCGGCACCCGCCGGGACGCCGACGGCACGTTGCGCTCCGCGGGGGGCCGGGTCCTCTGCGGTACGGCGACCGGGCCGGACCTGGCCGCCGCGCGCGACGCCGCCTACGCCCTGGTACGCGACGTCGAGCTGGCCGGTTCCCACCACCGCACCGACATCGCGGCGGCGGCCGTGGACGGCCGGGTCACGATTCCGGGCTGACCGGCCCGGGGCGCCGGCCGGCCATCCGGTTGAGCACGTTCGCCGTGGCCCGCTCGATGCGCGGGTCGCGGTGCCCCTGCCGGTCCAGTGCCAGGGTCCAGCCGAGCGTGCCGCTGGCGAAGACGACAGCTCCGCGTGCCGTCTCGTGGACGTAGCTGCTCTGGAGCCGTCGGCCGCCCTGCTGGGCCGGGTACGGCGAGGAGCTGAGCGTGGTCCCGGCGGGCCGCGGGAGGGCCGCGTGCAGCCCGTCCGCCTCGCCCGCGACCACGCCCGGGATGCGGTCGCCGTCGGCCACGCCGGTGCCGGCCCACACCCAGTTGTCTGCGGCGCGCACCACGAGCGGCTGCGGGGTCACCACGATGCCGTTGTACTGCACGCCGAGCAGCGCCTGTTCCGGCCGGTCGAGGTTGCGCCAGGTCACCGTCGGGTCGCCGGTGCCCGCGCCCGGGTCGGGAAGCGTCTTGGCGCACTCGACGAGCCGTTCGGGGCGGCCGTCGGCGGCGGCGCGTACGCGGGCGTGCCAGTAGACGCTGTTCGCGCCGAGGAACGCGAGGCTGGTGCCCCCGTCCAGGCCGACCTCGGTGGCGCGGCGCATCTCGGCCGACCAGTACTCGTCGTGCCCGCAGAACACCAGACCCCGGTACCGGGCCGGGTCGAGGCGCCCGGAGTGCAGGTCGAAGCTGGTGGCGTAGCTGACGTCGTAGAGGTTGCGTTCCAGCCACCGGATCGCGGCCTCGTCGCGGTCGAAGTGGGTGGGCAGGCCGGCGCCGGAGTACGGGCGGTCGAACGTGACAGCGCGCGCCCGCAGCGCCGGGTCGCGCCGCCCGTCGGCCCGGTAGCCGTTGTAGAGGCTCTTGCCGGTCCGCCGGTCGCGCGGCCACTGGTTGTACGCCTGCCAGGTGGTCACCGGCAGCACCACGCAGAGCGCGGCCGGGCGCCGGTCGTCGCGTACCACGAACGGCGTGCAGGCCCGCCAGCCGTCGGCCGAGGTGAAGACCGCCTGGTAGAGGCCGGAGGTCCAGCCGTGCGGGACGGACAGGCGCCAGGACACCGGCCACCGGCAGTCGAGCACACCGGTGTCCGGGTCGGCCACCGGCACCGGCTGCGGTACGCCGCGCAGTTCGGGGCTGGTCAGCATCGTGCGGGCGCCCGCGCCGTCGTACCAGCCGAGGCGGTGCACGCTGATCCGGAACCGGCCGCCCGGGTTGACCGCGACGTGGAAGTCGATCTCCTCGCCGGGGGCGACGCTCGTCGTCGAGGCGTACCCCTGGATCTGGCGCCGCCGGTCGTCGGCGGCCCGGCCGCCGTGCTCGGGCCACCACGGCTCACCGGCGGCGCGGTTCTCCCGCTCGACGGGCGGGACCGGCCACCGGGTGGGTGAGTCGTCGGGCCGGCCGCCGAGGACCGGGTCGAACGGGCCGAGCGCGGCGGCGGACGCGCCGCCGACGAGGAGGCCGAGTGCGGTACGCCGCCGAAGCCTGTCCATTGTGGTGCTCCCCGTTTCCCCGTTCGATCGGGGGAGACCGTAGCACCGGAGGACGGCAGCCGTGTGACCGATGTGGATCAGTCGAAGTAGCGGCGCAGCTCCCGGGTGAGCACCTTGCCGGTGGCGTTGCGCGGCAGGTACTTGACGAACACCACGTCGCGGGGCACGGAGAAGCGGGCCAGGTAGCGCCGGACGTACTCGCGGACCGCCTCCGGGTCGAGCGTCTCGCCGGTGCGCAGCGCGAGGAACGCGGCCAGTCGCTGGCCGTAGTCGGGGTCCGGTACGCCGATCACGGCGACCTCGCGGACCTGCGGCAACCGGGCGATCAGATCCTCCACCTCGGACGGGAAGACGTTCTCGCCGCCCGAGACGATCATGTCGTCGGCCCGGCCGTCGACGAAGAGCAGGCCGTCGGCGTTCAGCCGGCCCAGGTCGCCGGTGTCGAGCAGGCCGTCGCGGCTCTCCCGCCCGGCGCCCGAGGTGTAGCCCTCGAACAGCATCTCGTTGCCGACGAAGATCCGTCCGACCTCGCCGTCGCGGACCGGCCGGCCGGTCTCGTCCAGGATGGCCAGCCGGGTGCCGTGCGGCGGCCGGCCCGCGGTGGTGGGCGCGGCGCGCAGCTCGGCCGGGCCGGCGATGGAGGCCCAGGAGACCTCGGTCGAGCCGTAGAGGTTGTAGAGCACGTCGCCGTACCGGTCCATGAACGCGGTGGCCAGGTTGCCGGGCAGCGCGGATCCGCTGACCGCGACCACCTTGAGCGGCGGCCGGGGCTGCGGCGGCGCGACCTCCATCAGCCGTTGCAGCATCACCGGTACGGCGAACATCGCGTCGCACGGTTGAGCGGCGAGCGCGGCGAGAGTGGCGGCCGGGTCGAAGCGTCGGTGCAGTACGACTGTGGCGCGCAGCGCGAACGACACCTGAAGCGCGGCGTACCCCCAGGTGTGGAAGATCGGCGCGGCGATCATCACGGTGTCCCGCGCGTGCAGCGGTATGCGGTCGATGATGGACACCAGCGGGCCGAAGCCGTGCGGGGTAGGCCGGCGGGCGCCCTTGGGCGCGCCGGTGGTGCCGGAGGTCAGCACGATGGTGCGGCCGTCGCGCTCCGGCGGCTGGAGCTTCTCGCCGGGTACGGCGGCGGCGATCAGCTCCTCCTGCCGCCGCTCGTCGACCCGGTGCAGCTCGGCCGGGAGGCCGAGGACGCGCTCGGTGAACTCGCCGTCGTGCACCAGGACGCGCAGGCCCTGTTCCTCGGCCACAGTCACCAGTTGCGCGGCGGACAGCCCGGTGTTGACCAGGACGGCGTCCGCGCCGAGCAGCATCGCTGCCACTATCGCCTCGATCAGGCCGTGGTGGTTGCGGCAGAGCACACCGACCCGGTCGCCGGTCTGCACGCCGAGGTGGGAGCGCAGCGACCGGGCCAGCCGCTCGGAGCGGTCGAGCAGTTCCTGGTACGTCATGGTGGCGCCCTGCTCGTCGACCACGGCGACACGGCCGGGGTCGCGGGCGGCGGCCTGGCGCAGCTCCCCGGCGAGGCTCCAGCCCCACCGGCGCAGCGCGTTGAGCTGGGAGACCACGCGGATCGGTCCGCCCGGGGCGAGCAGTCCACGTCGGGTCAGCGTGGCGGCGATGAACGGCAGGTCCACGGCGCAACTCCTTCGCGTTCGTGGTTCGTCGACCAGGCTCCGGACGGTCGGCCGTCCGGTTCGGCATGATCCTGCGCCCGATCGCGGTTCGGGTCGGCCCGGGAGCGGCGACCCGGCCCGACGGCGTGAGACGTCGTCACGGGCCGGGCCGCGGCTCGCCGGCGGTCAGCGGATCTGCATCCCGGAGATGGCCCGGGAGATGACCAGCCGCTGGATCTCGGAGGTGCCCTCGAAGATGGTGTAGATCTTGGCGTCGCGGTACCACCGCTCGACGGGGTGGTCGCGCAGGAAGCCGGCGCCGCCGAGAAGCTGGACCGCCTTGTCGGTCACCGAGACGGCCACCTCACCGGCCTTGAGCTTGGACATCGAGCCCTCGCCCGCGGTGAACGGCCGGTTGTTGCGGCCCATCCAGGAGGCGCGCCAGACCAGCAGCCGGGCCGCGTCGATCTCCATCTTCATGTCGGCGAGCGCGAACGCGACCGCCTGGTTGGAGATGATCGGTCGTCCGAACTGGACCCGCGCCTTGGCGTAGTCCAGGGCGTACTCGTAGGCGGCGCGGGCCACGCCGAGCGCCTGCGCGCCGACTGTCGGGCGGGACAGCTCGAACGTCCGCATCGCCGCCTGGCCGGAGGCGCGCTGCCCGGACCGGGCGCGGGCCAGCCGCTCGTCGAGCGCGTCCTTGCCGCCGAGCAGGCAGCGGCCTGGCACCCGGACGTCGTCGAGGAAGACGTCCGCGGTGTGCGAGGCGCGCAGCCCCAGCTTGCGCAGCTTGCGGGTGGCGGTCAGACCGGGAGTGCCAGGGGGTACGACGAACGCGGCCTGGCCGCGCGAGCCCAGCTCGGGCTCGATCGAGGCGGTGACCACGTGCACCCCGGCGATGCCGCCGTTGGTGGCGTACGCCTTCTGCCCGTTGAGCACCCACTCGTCGGTGGCCTCGTCGTAGACGGCGCGGGTACGCATCGAGCCGACGTCGGATCCGGCCTCCGGCTCGCTCGTGCAGAACGCGGCCACGGCCGGGGAGTCGACGTCGCCGAAGCACTGCGGCACCCATTCGACGAGCTGCTCGGGGGTGCCGGCGCCGTAGATCGCAGCGACCGCGAGGGAGGTGCCGAAGATGCTCAGGCCGATGCCGGCGTCACCCCAGAAGAGTTCCTCGCTGGCGATCGGCAGGGAGAGGCCGGTGGGGTCGGCCCAGCAGGTGGCGAGGAACTCGAACCCGTACAGGCCGACCTTCGCGGCCTCCTGGATGATCGGCCAGGGAGTCTCCTCCCGGGCGTCCCACTCGGCCGCGGCCGGGCGCACGACCTCGGCGGCGAAGCCGTGCACCCAGTCGCGAAGGTCCCGCTGTTCCTCGTTCAGGTCGAGCGAGAACTCGGCCATGTCAGGCCTTGGGGATGTCGAACAGGTTGGCGATGTTGGCGGCCAGGCCCAGGTCGCCCTTGGCCTTCAGCTTGCCGGTCATGAACATCATCACCGGGTTGGCGCCGCCGGAGACGATCTTCAGGAACTCGACCGGGCCCATGGTGAGGCTCAGCTTCGGGTCGCGGGTCGCGGTCTCCGAGACGGTGCAGGTGCCGTTCTCGATGACGATCTCGTAGGTGTCGGTGCCACCGTCCGGACGGCCGGTGATGTTCCAGTGGATGACCGCGTTGGTGGCACCGGCGCGGTCCGCGCGGAACAGCGTGGGCATCCGGTTGAAGACCTCGCTGAGGATCTTGCCGCGCGCCTCGCCGGACATGATCTCGTTGATCTTGGCGTCCGGCGTGGACTTGACCAGCTGCGCGAACTCCTTCGGGCCGACGTTCGCGAAGTTGGCCGGGTCGAAGTCAGTCATGGGGGATTGCACCTCTCGGGCGGGGCCACTTTGGTTACTCTGGCGTAACCTTACGCACGGGTAGGTATGCTCGCAAGGGTGTCCAGCACGCCGACCTTCAAGCGCCTCCCCCGCGCCGTGCGCGAGCAGCAGATGCTCGACGCGGCGGTGAAGGTGTTCTCCCGCCGCGGCTTCCACGCCGCCAGCATGGACGAGATCGCCGACGACGCCGGCATCTCCAAGCCGATGGTGTACGCCTACCTCGGCACCAAGGAGGAACTCTTCATCGCCTGCCTGCACCGGGAGAGCACCCGGATGATGGAGGCGATCGCCGGCGCGGCCGCCCCCGACCTGCCCGCCGACGAGCGGCTCTGGCGCGGACTGCGCGCGTTCTTCGGCTTCGTCGGCGCGCACCGGGACGGCTGGGCGGTCCTCTACCGGCAGGCCCGCGGCTCCCAGCCGTTCGCCGCCGAACTCGCCGCCATGCGCGGCCGGCTGGTCGAGGTGGTCGCCGGCATGCTCGACCACGCGTTGCGCGCCTCCGGCCGCGAGGTCGGCGCCACCGACCTGGAGGTGGTCGCGTACGGGCTGGTGGGCGCCAGTGAGTCGCTCGCCGACTGGCTGGCCGACCACCCTGAGGCCGACGCCGGGAAGACAGCGACCCGGATGATGAACGTGGCCTGGCTCGGCGCCGACCAGCTCCTGCGCGGCGTCACCTGGCACCCGCCCGCCGCGGGGTAAGGAAGGGCCCCTTCTTAACGCCTCCGGTAGTGGAAGGGCCCCTTGTTAACAGTCGCGCCGGGCGGCAGCCCGCCGGTGCGCCCGCCGCCGGCCCCAGCGGACGGCCTCGAACAGGCCGGTGACGGCCAGCGAGATGGCCACGCCGGCGAGCAGCCCGGACAGCGGGTTGTGCTCGAACGCCAGGCCGCCGAAGTAGCCGAGCAGCCCGCAGTAGATCCCCCAGGTGGTGCACGCCAGGCCGTCGTACAGCAGGAACGTGCGCGCGGGATAGCGGACCGCGCCCATGGTCAGCGTGACGGCGGTCCGGCCGCCGGGGACGTACCGGGCGGTGGTCAGGATCATCCCGCCGCGCCTGTCGACCGCCCGGCGGGCCCACTCCGAGCTGGCCCGCCGCCTGCTGTCCGCTGGGAAGCGGGCCAGCCGGTGCGCGCCGCCGCCGCGCCCGATCGCGTACGAGATGTGGTCGCCGGCGAGCGCGCCGAACGCGGCGGTCACGATCACCAGCACCAGGTTCGGCTCGCCGCCGGCCGCGAAGACCCCGGCGGTGATCACCACTGTCTCGCCCGGCACCGCCGGGAAGAACGCGTCGACGGCGGTGACCGCGATGATCACCAGGTACACCCACGGCGACGTCACCGTGTGGTGCAGCAGGTCGAGCACGTCCCCCATGCACCCATGCTCGGGGGTGCGGTGTTAAGCAGGGGCCCTTCCCATACAAAAGGCGTTAACAAGGGGCCCTTCCTTCTCCTCGGCCGTCGGCCCGCGCGACGTGAGCACCACCGGCGCGCCCAGCGCCTCCGAGACCGCAGCCGGCCAGTCGGCAGGCGACTCGTCCAGCACCGGCCGAGCCCGCATCAGCCGCTCGGTGAGCGCCGCCTGCCGGTCCAGGTCACCGGCCGGGCCGGGGACGAGCCGGTCCAGGCCCTCGTACCGGCGGCAGATCCGCAGCTCGGGCCGGGCCAGGTCGAGGTGGGTGAGCGCCAGCCCGTCCACGCCACCTGCCACCTCCAGCGCGTACCTGTGGGCGACCGCGTCGAAGTGCCCGAACCGGAACCGCCCCTGCCAGGGGTTCGTTCCGTTGTGCCGGTCGCGGAACGGCAGCGCCGCGTCCTCGGTGACCAGCGGCCCGGGACCGTGCCGGGTGGTGGTCGTGCGCAGCACGCCGAGCCGCTGCGCGGTCCCGGCCATGCCCGCCTCGGCGAGCAGCGTCTCGGCGTTGGCGAACGTCGTGGTGCTCCACGTCGTGTACGGGTGGAAGCCGTGCCACTCGTCCAGCAGCACCCCCTGCGCGCCCTCGAACACGCAGGTGCCCTCGCGCAGGGCACCTGCCAGCCAGGTCCGGTCGACGATTGCCACCCGGCGCGCGAAGGCCGCGTACGCGGGCAGGCAGTCGTCCACCGGTGGCGCGTCGAGCGGGCCCAGCTCGGCGGTGAGCCGGTCCCGCAGCGCGGTCAGCCGCCGGCGCAGCACCGCCGGGCGGCGGCAGTCAGCCACCCGGGGTGCCTCGTCGGGGTGGGCGAGGCCGTACGCGACCGCCTCGCCCACCCCGAGCCCGCAGGAGCCGTGCCGGTCGGCTCCCCGGGCGATCTCCCGGGCGCGGTTCGCGGCCCGGTGGTACGGGGTGGCGAGCAGCGCCTCCCCGTCCACAGTCAGACGGTCGAGCGCGTCGGGCACGCCCACCGACGCGAGGTGGTCGGCCTCGGCGGCCAGCGCCAGCGGGTCCACCACCACGTGCCGCGCCAGGTGCGTGCGTACCCCGGGACGGAACGTCCCGGCGCCGAACTGCGCGAACGTGTGGTGCCTCCCGTCGCGCAGGACGACGTTGTGCGCCGCCTGCGCGCCCCCGTTGAACCGGACCACCGTGTGGACCTGCCGGGTGGCGCAGAGCAGGTCCACCACTGTGCCCTTGCCGGCGTCGCCGTAGCCGAGGTCGACCACCGTCACGTGGTTCACAGCCGGGTGACCCCGCTTCCGCCGTCGGCCGGGCTGAACGGCAGCGTCGCCACCGCGCGCCGGCCCGAGCCGACCTGGGCGAGGGCCTTCGAGACGGTCCGGGTGGCCGTCGAGCCGGCCCGGTCCAGGTCGCGCAGCCCGGCGTCGAGGTCGATGGCCTGCTCGCCGAGGCCGACGGTGAGCGCGATCGTCTCGCAGACCGCGTCCAGGTCGTCCAGCTCGACCGCGTTCTGCCCGAGCAGGCCGCGCCAGAAGTCCAGCACCTTGCGGTTGCCCGCGTAGTGGCTGCCGGCGGGCAGCAGGTAGTAGGTGTCCCAGCGCGCGGTCACCTCGTCCACCATCTGCCGGACCGGCATGTCCTCGCCCAGGCCGTCCCCGATCAGCCGGCTCACCTCAGCGGTCTTCACCGCCGGGTACGCCAGCTCGTCGCCGATGATGAACAGGTAGCCGCGCCGGCCACGCTTGTCCCAGCTGTCGGTGGCCGTGTGCCGGGCCATGAAGTAGAGCGCCAGCTCGTACGACTCCATCATCTGGCCGCCTCCGCCGCCCTCCAGCACGATCCGGCCGAGGTCGTCGTCCATCCGGTTGTCGGACTCGAACTGCCCGACCTGCAACGGCACCCGGTCGCAGGTGGCGTCGCCGATCGCGCCGAACATGACCTGCGGGTCCTTCGCGTACCCCTGGCGCAGCAGCAGGCCGAGCAGCTGCGGCAGCTTGCTCTGCAGCACCCGGGGCACGTGGCCCATCGAGCCGGTGACGTCGAACAGCACGGCGATCGGCGTCGACTGCGGGTGCTCGGCGGAGTCGCGGCTCTCCCGCAGCGCGTCGCGCGGGTCGAGTGCGGGGTGCACCTTGCGGGCGCCGCTGTCGCTGTAGGAGAACGCGCTCTTGCCGGTGCGGCGCCGGTAACGGTCGGCGGCGTCGTACACGTCGGTGGACCAGATTCCACTGCCCATGGCAGCCTCCCTACGGGTTGAGGGTGAAGGGTCGGAAGGTGCGTGGCCCGTACAGCCGGTGCAGCACCTCGTCCAGTTCGCGCAGCAGCCGCCAGGCGTCGTCGGGCCGGGTGGCGAGCGCGGTGCCCTGGCAGCCGTCGGCGAAGGCGCGCAGCTCGCGCGGCGCGCGGTCGCCCATCAGCCAGGTCATGCAGCGGGCGGCGAGCGCGATGTCGGTGCCCGGCCCGCACTGCCGCTTCGCGGCGACCTCCGGCGGATACCAGTCCTCGTGGCCGGGCACCAGCGCCGGCACGAGCCCGCCCGGCTCGGCCGAGAAGCACCAGTCGACGAGGACCAGGCCGTGCGCGTCCGGCTCGATCAGCACGTGCCGGGGCAGCACCGCGCCGTGCACGACGCCGGCCCGGTGGGCCAGGCCGAGCGCCACGAGCAGCCGCCGCCACATCCAGGCCGCGTCGCGCGGGTCCAGCCCGTCCGGGTACGCGCGGCGCACGTCGTCCAGGCTTCGCAGCCCGGGTACGGTCACCAGCTCGTTGACCTGCCGTTGCACGCCCGTCGACGGGTCACGCGCCGGGTAGGAGTCGACGAGCCGGGGCACGTACGCGAGGTGCTTGGCGTCGCCGCGCTCGGCGATCCGCCGCAACGCGCGTGCCTCGCGGGCCATCAGGTCGTTGTCGCTCGGGTGCCGGCACACCTTGGCCAGGTGATAAGAAGGGGCCCCTCCTCTACCGGAGGCGTTAACAGGGGGCCCTTCCTTCCGTTCGTGCAGGGTGGCGACGTCGCCGGTGTACGTGGGGGCGGGAGTGCGCCACCGGGTGGTGACTGTGACGAGCGCGTCGGCCGCGGCGGCGCGTACCCCCGGGTCGGCCGCGCCCAGCCGGTCGGGGTGCAGCGCGCCGACCAGCTCGCGGTAGCGGCGGGCCGGCTCCTGCGTACCGAACAGGTCGGCGTCGGTGCGCGCGGCCGTGACCAGCCGGATCGCCTCCTCGGTCCTCACCGAACCGTCTCCTCCCGGGCGGGGCGCAGCAGCGCCGGGTGCAGCAGCCGGGCGTCTCCGGCGCGGTAGAGCTTGGCCCGGGGGCCGCCGCGCGCGCCGCCGCGTTCGGTGCTGGCGCCGGTGCTCTCCACGAAGCCGGGCACCGAGAGCACCTTGCGGTGGAAGTTGCCGGCGTGCAGCGGGTGGCCCCAGACCGTCTCGTAGACCTCCCGCAGCTCGGTGACTGTGAACTCGGGGGCGAGGAACCGGGTGGCGAGAGGCGTGTACTCCAGCTTGGAGCGGGCGCGCTCCAGACCGTCGTCGATGATCCGGCCGTGGTCGAAGGCGAGCTGCCGGCTGGTCAGCGCGGTGACCGGCAGCCAGATCGCCTCGTCGGCGTCGGTGTCGGCGACCGGGTCGGGCAGGTCGGGGGCGAACGCCAGGTGCGCGACCGAGACCACGCGCATGCGGGGGTCGCGGTCCGGGGCGCCGTAGCTGCCGAGCTGTTCCAGGTGCACCCGGCGCAGCCGCTCACCGCCCAGGCCGGTCTCCTCGGCCAGCTCGCGCCGGGCGCCCGCGGCGAGGTCCTCGTCCGGCTGGACGAAGCCGCCGGGCAGTGCCCAGTGCCCCTCGTAGGGCGGCGCGCCGCGGCGGATCAGCAGCAGGTGCAGCGCGCCCTCGCGGATGGTCAGGGCGACCACGTCGACGGTGACCGCGACCGCCGGGTAGTCCCGGGGGTCGTACCCGGCGAGGAACTCCTGCTCGTTCACGGCCACTCACTCTCTCAGGTTGAGAACAACTCAATCTGAGAACAACTTAGCGCCGAAAAGAGGGGACGGCAAGTCCCCTCTTTCGCTCAGCGCACCGAACCGACCAGATGCGGCCTTCCGTCCCGGGCGCTGTGCAGCGCGAAGTCCCAGCCCTCGCCGGTCGGCGAGGCACTGAACGCGACAGTGGACGGCAACGGCACCGGCAGCTTGAACGACACGTCCACCGTGTACGCCTCGGGCAGCCGGGGTTCCAGCGCGGCCAGGCAGCGGGCCTTGCTCCACATGCCGTGCGCGATCGGGCGCGGGAAGCCGAACAGCCGCGCGCCCAGCTTCGAGGTGTGGATCGGGTTGTGGTCGCCGGAGACGCGCGCGTAGTCCGTACCCACCCGGGGCGTCACCCGCCACCGCGCCGAGGCGGCCGGCGGCGCCGGGCGGTCACCCCGGTCGCGCCGCGGGCCGCCGCCCGCGGTGCGCTCCTTCCCGAGGTACGTGGACACGCCGCGCCACACCTCCTCGCCGCCGATCGAGCCGACCAGCACCACGTCGAGCTGGCGGCCCCGCTCGTGCGGGCGCAGGTTCTCCGCGTACGTGTGGAAGTCGACGCTCTCGCCGACCTCGACCGGGCGGTGCACGGTGATCCGGTTGGCCACGTGCACCACGCCGGTGAGCGGGATCGGGAAGCCCGGACCCGTCATCAGCCGCAGCGACAGCGGGAATCCGAGCACGTGCAGGTACGTCGCCGGCAGCCGGTCGGTCAGCCGGAACCCGCACACCCGGTCGTAGTCCGCCAGGTGCCGCTGATCCACAGCGACCCCCGAGACGCCCAGTTCAAGCCCCGGTACGTCCGCCCCGCGA
>NZ_LEKG01000198.1:0-13471 GCF_001029515.1 Micromonospora sp. RV43
GCCCCTGCCCCTGCTCCGCGATCATGGAGTTGCAGCCCCGGAATGATCGACAAAGCGGACATCTTTCGGGCCGAGAGTGCAAGATCGGCGAGTGAGGGCGGGGTGTGTGCCGGGTTAGGCACGTGTCCCGTCGGCCTGTTCCCGCCAGATCGGGGAACTGGCGGACGCCTGCGCCAGATCGGGGACGTTGCTATGTCACGCCCGCTCTGACCACACCACCTCCCCGAAGTGGCGCGACGCGTGCACCAGATCGGGAAGTGGCGGCACCCTGCGCCTCGACCACACCACCTCCCCGAAGTGGCGACGCGTGCACCACCTCGGGGAAACGGCTACATCCCATCCACCCCGACCGCACCACTTCCCCGACGTGGCGGGACGCCGTCAGCGCGAGCCGGGAGAAAGCCCCACGGCCGGGTAGGGCGGGAGCGGGTCGGGCGAACAAGCCACTTCGCCGAAGTGGCGACGCGCGCGCCAGATCGGGGACGTTGCTATGTCACGCCCGCTCTGACCACACCACTTCCCCGAGGTGGCGACGGCAGCGTCCGCACGAAGTGGACGTCACACCGGGAACGGGGCTGGGGAGGGGAAGCGCAGACACGGGACGGCGGGGCGGCCGGAGGCCGTCCCGCCGTCCCGCCGTCCCGCCGTCCCGCCGTGACTCAGTCAGCCTGGGTTGGGGCGGTTGTTGGTGAAGTTGCCCACCTGGGCACCCGTGGCCGAGTTGTCGCTCGTGGAGCCGCCGGCCGGGGTGCTCAAACCACCCGTGCTCGCGTCACCGGTCGTCGTCGGCGCCACCTTGCCCGGGTGCTTCTCGGGCTGGCGGGCCAGCCGGCGCACACTCGCCGGGCCGGCGGTGCCACCTGTCGTGGTCACCGCTCCCTGGCCCCGGGTCGGTCCGCCGTCGCGCAGCACCGTCGGGTCGACGGGTACGTCCGCCGGGTCGTCCGGGTCGAGTTCCTGCCGCATCCGCTCGACGTCGGTCTGGGGCACCGTGACCTCGTCCAGCGCGCCCTCGCCGTACACGCCTCCGGCGACCCGCTGCTCAGCCTGCCGGGCGGCGTCCTGCCGCATGTCGTCCTCACGCACGTCAACCACCTCACAGCTCTCTCGGGGTATCGGTGGTGCGTGCCCGAGGGCGGGTGGCTGAAACCGGAACCGGCGGCGGGAGGACCGGTGTGCGCCCGGGTGTCCGGTTCCGGCCGCGAGCCGAGCGCGACGGCCATTCGACGGTGACCGGCGGTTACCTTGTCTCCGGCCCCGGGTAGACCCAGGGTGCCCCCGCCACAGAGCGCGAACCGCGCCGTGGCCGACCTGCGGTAGCGGGGCGAGGGTGTGCAGGTTAACGACTCATCAAATCCTGAGGAGGACCAGATGAGCACGCAGGCTGCATCCACCAGGCCGATGAACCGGCCGATGTCCGACGTCCAGAACCGGTCGAGCATGCAGGACACGTCGACCCGGCAGATGCCGTCGATGCACGACGGTCACCGGGAGAACGGGCCGTCCCCGGGTACGGAGACGAAGCAGGCGTTCCTGACCACCGAGTTCTGGGTGTACGCCGCAGCGGTCGCGGTCGTCGTGATCGCCGCGTTCTGGCGAGGCGCCGCCACCAACGGCCTGAACATCAACAACCCGAACCAGGCCTGGTGGTACCTGACCGCGCTGACCGGCGCGTACCTGGTCAGCCGTGGCCTGTCGAAGGCGGGCAGCGCGCGTCGCTCCGGCAAGGAGCGCCGGGGGCGTTGACCCCCCGCCGCGCTAACGGCGACGCCCCCGGGATCCGTCCCGGGGGCGTCGTCGCATGTGCTCACTCCCCGCCGAAGTCCCCGAAGTCGTCGCCGCCGTCGAACGCGTCATCGAGCATCTCACCGGCGATCATGCCGCCGGCGACACCGAGCGCGGCGCCCGCGACCACGCCGCCCATGCCCGGGCCGCGCCGCCCGTGGCCGTGGTGACCCGGGTAGCCGTGGCCGCCGCCGTGCGGCATTCCGAAGCCCTGGGCCCGCAGGCTGCCGTAGCGGCCGGTGGTCTCCCGCAGCCAGCCGTCGACGACCTGCACCCAGTCGGTACGGGCGGCGTCGCTGTGCGGAATCGAGTACCTGCCGATGACGTCGTGCCCGGGGCTGAGGAAGCCGCCGCGCTTGTCGCACTCCAGGATCACCTCGACGCCCTGCTGGCTGGTCACGAACGTCAGCTCGACCTCGGTGACGGTCTGCGCGTACTGCGGCGCGGCGAAGAACTCGATCTCCTGGTAGAACGGCAGCGTCTGCGGCACACCGTAGATGTGGCCCCGCTCCAGGTCGGCGTGCTTGAACCGGAAGCCGAGCGCCTGGAACGCCTCCAGGATCCGCTCGTGGATCGGCAGCGGGTGCACGGACACCTGGTCCAGGTCCGACTTGTCGACCGCGCGGGCCACCGCCAGCTCGGTGCGCAGGCCCATGGTCATGCCGTGCAGGCGCTGGCCGTACACGTCGGTGATCGGGGTCTCCCACGGCACCGGCATCTGGAACGGGATGGAGAGCTGCTGCTTCGGGGCCAGCTCGAAGGCGCCGCTGACCGGCATCCGGTGGAACTCCATCACGCCCGCGAACTCGTGGTCGCCGCTCTCGATCTCGACCCGGGTCACCAGACCGATGTTGATCTGCTCGATGCGGGCCGGGGCGTCGCCGCCGACCAGGTTCACGTGCCCGTCCAGGGCCAGGCCCGGCCGGGTGTTCGGGTTGCTGAGCACCGTGTCGACGCTCGGACCGCCCACGCCGAACGCGCTCAACATCTTCTTGAAGACCATCGGTCACTCCCGTGCAACTGCGCTCCGACATGGACCGTCGGGCACTTCGTCAGGGCACCCTAGACGGCGGGGCTGAGAAGTGCCTGTGAGGCACGCCGTGGTGTCAGTCCGCGCGTACCACCACCAGCTCGCCGACCTGCTCACCGAGCTGCCGACGGGCCTCCGGCGGCAGGCCGCCGTCGGTGATCAGCACGTCGGCCTCCTCCAGCGGCGCGATGGTGGCGATGCCGATGGTCTCCCACTTGGTGTGGTCGGCCAGCACCACGAGCCGCCGGGCGGCGCCGATCAGCCGCCGGTTCACCGCCGCCTCCAGCAGGTTGGGCGTGGTGAAGCCGGTACGCGGGCTCATCCCGTGCACGCCGAGGAAGAGCAGGTCGACGTTGAGCGCGGCGATGGCCGCCTCGGCGACCGGGCCGGTGAGCGCGTCCGACGGGGTACGGATGCCGCCGGTCAGCACCACCGTCTGGTCGGCGCGGGGGTTCTGGTAGAGCGCGTCGGCCACCGGGATCGAGTTGGTGACCACTGTCAGTCCGCGTACCTCGGCCAGCCGGGCCGCAAGCGCGGCGGTGGTGGTGCCCGCGGACAGCGCCACCGCCATCCCCGGCTCGACCAGCTCGGCGGCCCGTTCCACGATGGCTCGCTTCTCGGCCTGCTGGCGTACCGACTTGGCGGCGAAGCCGGGCTCCTCGGTGGAGCCGGGTCCGGCGAGCGTCGCTCCGCCGTGCACCTTGTCGATCAGGCCTCGGTCGGCCAGCACCTCCAGGTCGCGGCGGATCGTCATGTCGGACACCCCGAAGCGGCTGACCAGGTGACTGACCCGGACGCCGCCGCTCTGGCGGATCAACTCCAGGATGGCGCTCTGCCGTTGCTGGGCGAGCATGGGGACCTCCTCGGCGCGAACGGCAGGGTACCGGTCAGGCGGTCGCGGGCACCGGCGCGGGCTCCTCGCGGACCACCGCCACCTCACCCGCCGGCACCTCCAGCTCGCCGTCGCAACGGGCGCCGCCGAGCAGCTCGACGCCGCTGACCGCCAGCCGGGCCGGTTCGGTGGTGTGGTTGACCACGAACAGCCAGCTCCGGTCCGCCGAGCGGCGGCGGACCACCTCCACCCCGGCCGGCGCGCGCACCGGCGGACGTACGCCGGTCTCGGCGAGGAGCCGGGCCACCAGCCGGTCGGTGGCCTCGTCGTCGAGCCGGGTGCCGACGTACCAGGCGGCGCCCGCGCCGACCGCGTGCCGGGTCAGCGCCGGCACGCCCGGCAGGGGCCCGTCGGTGTACGCGGCCAGCACCTCGGCGCCCTCGGCGTGCAGCCACTCGGTCCACACGTCGGCGCGGGCGCCGTCGTCGAGGCGTACCGTCCCGCCTTCCCGCAGCGGGAAGAACTCCTCGACGCGTACGCCGAGCAGGTCGCGGAACGCGCCGGGGTAGCCGCCGAGCCGGATGTGGTCGTGCTCGTCGACGATGCCGCTGAAGTAGGTGACCACAGCGGTGCCGCCGGCCTCCACGAACCGGCGCAGCGCGTCGGCGTCGGCGTCGCGGACGAGGTAGAGCGTGGGCACCACGACGAGCCGGTAGCGGGACAGGTCGGCCGACGGGTGCACCACGTCGGCGGTGACCCCGGCCCGCCACAGCGCGGCGTGCAGCGCCGACAGCCGGTCGGTGTAGGTGACGTCGACGCTCGGGTGGGAGTCGAGTTCGGCACCCCACCAGGCCTCGTAGTCGAACAGGATCGCCACGTCGGCGTCGACGCGGCTGCCGCGTACCTCGGCGAGCGCGCGCAGGTCGGCGCCGAGCCGGCAGACCTCGCGGAACACCTTGGTGTCCGGCCCGGCGTGCGGCACCAGCGCGGAGTGGAACTTCTCCGCGCCGGCCCGGGAGGCCCGCCACTGGAAGAACAGCACGCCGTCGGCGCCGCGCGCGACGTGGGCGAGGCTGTTGCGGCGCATCTGGCCGGGCGTCTTGGCCACGTTGCGGGGCTGCCAGTTGACGGCGCTGGTGGAGTGCTCCATCAGCAGCCACGGCGCACCACCGGCGACGCCCCGGGTGTGGTCGGCGGCCAGCGCGAGGTTGACCTGCGGCTGCGGGTCGGCGGCGGTGAGGTAGTGGTCGTTGGAGACGACGTCCACGTCGGAGGCCCAGGAGTGGTAGTCCAGGTACTTGATGCCGGTGCCGATCATGAAGTTCGTGGTGACGGGCTGCGGGACGAGCCGGTTCAGCAGTTCCCGCTCGGCGCGCAGCTGGGCGCGCTGCTCGTCGGAGGAGAACCGCAGGAAGTCCAGTTGCTGCGTCGGGTTGGCGAACGTCGGCGCGGTACGCGGCGGGTTGATCTCGGCCCAGTCGTGGTAGCGCTGGCTCCAGAAGGCGGTGCCCCAGGCCGCGTTGAGCGAGTCCAGGTCGCCGTAGCGCTCGCGCAGCCAGCCGCGGAACGCCTCGGCGCTGACGTCGCAGTAGCAGTGCACGTTGTGGCAGCCGAGTTCGTTGGAGACGTGCCAGAGCACCGCGGCGGGGTGGCGCGCGTACCGGCGGGCGACGGCCTCGACCAGGGCGAGCGAGTGGTCCCGGAACACCGGTGAGCTGGGGCAGTACGCCTGCCGGCCACCGGGCCAGAGCACCGTGCCGTCGGCGCGGCGGGGCAGCGTCTCCGGGTGCCGGTGCGCCAGCCACGGTGGCGGGCTGGCGGTGGCGGTGGCCAGGTCGACGCTGATGCCGCCGTCGTGCAGCAGGTCGATCGCCCGGTCCAGCCAGTCGAAGACGTACCGGCCGGGGGCGGGCTCCAGCAGTGCCCAGGAGAAGATGCCGACCGAGACCAGGTTGACCCCGGCCCGTCGCATGAGTTCGACGTCCTCGGCCCACGTCTGCTCGGGCCACTGCTCCGGGTTGTAGTCCGCGCCGTACCAGATGCCGTCGCCGTGCCAGTTCCGCATGACAGCAGAGGGTGCCCCCGAACAGCACCCAAGTCAACACTTTCCAACATCGACTGAAGTTCCAACGTTTACCGGCTCTTTGCCCTGCCGTACCGCCGACAGCGTCGTCTTTTTGCCCTCTTGACAGCGCCGCGCCAAGGGGTAGCTTCAAGCGCCACCGGCTGTTTGTGTTCGGACGTGTGGATTCTCGGTGGATCTGCTGCGGCCGACACGAACACCGCTCACCGCCAACGATCACGGTCCATGAGCGCAGCGCACCTCTTCCACGCAGGAGGCACCATGTCCCGTCCCCGCTCGCAAGCCGAATACCTCGCCCGGCTCGTACCCCCGTCAGTCGCCGGCCTCAACCGGCGCTCGCTGCTCGCCGGCGCGGCCGGCGCGGGGGCGCTGCTCGGCACCGGTCTGCTCGCCGGCTGCGGCGACTCCGACTCCGGGTCCGGCGGCGACGCCAAGAGCGTCTCCCTCGGCTCGAACCAGTCCGACCCGAAGCCCAAGGACGTCGTCGCCAAGGTGATGGACGGCTTCAAGACGTCCTCCGGCGTGACGGTCAACATCAACACGGTCGACCACAACACGTTCCAGGAGAACATCAACAACTACCTGCAGGGCAAGCCGGACGACGTGTTCACCTGGTTCGCCGGCTACCGGATGCGCTTCTTCGCCGCCAAGGGCCTGGCCGGTGACCTCAGCGACGTGTGGGGCAAGCTCGACGGCTACTCCGACGCGTTCAAGAAGGCGTCCACAGGCGACGACGGCAAGCAGTACTTCGTGCCGGCGTCGTACTACCCGTGGGCCGTCTTCTACCGCAAGTCGGTGTGGCAGCAGCGCGGCTACGAGGTGCCGAAGACGCTGGACGACCTGAACACGCTCGGCGCGCAGATGAAGAAGGACGGCCTGAACCCGATCGCGTTCGCCGACAAGGACGGCTGGCCGGCGATGGGCACGTTCGACATCCTCAACCTGCGGATCAACGGCTACCAGTTCCACATCGACCTGATGGCCGGCAAGGAGGCGTGGACCTCCGACAAGGTGAAGAAGGTCTTCGACACCTGGGCCGGGCTGCTCCCCCTGCACCAGCCGGACTCGCTCGGCCGCACCTGGCAGGAGGCCGCGCAGTCGCTGCAGCAGAAGAAGAGCGGCATGTACCTGCTCGGCCTGTTCGTCGGCCAGCAGTTCAGCGGCGCCGACCTGGAGGACCTGGACTTCTTCACGTTCCCCGAGATCGACTCCACGATCGGCGCGAAGGCGCTGGACGCCCCGATCGACGGCTACATGATGGCCCGCAAGCCGAAGTCCAAGGACGCGGCGCAGAAGCTGCTGACGTACCTCGGCTCGAAGGAGGCGGCGGACATCACCGTCAAGAACGACCCGAGCACGCTTGTCGCCAACAGCGGCGCGGAAACCGGTGCCTACACCGCGCTGCAGAAGAAGGCCGCCGAGCTGGTCGGCTCCGCCACCGAGATCGCCCAGTTCCTCGACCGGGACACCCGGCCGGACTTCGCCTCCACCGTGATGATCCCGGCGTTGCAGCAGTTCATCAAGGACCCGAAGGACATCAGCGGGCTGCTCACCAGCATCGAGAACCAGAAGAAGTCGATCTTCACCAGCTGACGGCGGAAGGGGGAAGGACATCATGTCCGACCTGCCCCTGATCCAAGAGGATCGCGCCGTGCCGCCGCCGGCCGCGACCACCACGAACGGTGGTCGCGGTCGCCGGCTACGGCTCCTGTCCCGCACCGACCGCGTGGTCATCACGCTGATGGTGCTGGTACCCCTGTTGCTCGTCACCGGGCTGGTCTGGCTGCCCGCGGTGGCGACGGTGCTGCTCTCCGGCACGAACTGGGACGGCATCGGCCCGATCTCCGAGATCGAGTGGGTCGGGGCCAAGAACTACGACGACGTGGTGAACATCTACCCGCCGTTCGTCCCCGCCGTGCAGAACAACCTGCTGTGGCTGGCCGCGCTGTTCGTGGTGGCCACCCCGTTCGGCATGTTCCTCGCCGTGCTGCTCGACAAGGAGATTCGCGGCAGCCGCTTCTACCAGACCGCGCTCTATCTGCCTGTGGTGCTGTCGCTGGCGCTCATCGGCTTCGTCTGGCAGCTCATCTACAGCCGCGACCAGGGGCTGCTCAACGGCGTGTTCGGCGGCGAGACCGACTGGTACGGCGACCCGGACGTCAACATCTGGGCCGTACTGGTGGCGGCCGGCTGGCGGCACGTCGGCTACATCATGCTGCTCTACCTGGCCGGCCTCAAGGGCGTCGACCCGTCGCTGCGCGAGGCCGCCGCGGTGGACGGCTCCTCGGAGACCAGCACGTTCTTCCGGGTCGTCTTCCCGGTGCTGCGCCCCATCAACATCATCGTGCTGGTGGTGACGGTGATCGAGTCGCTGCGCGCGTTCGACCTGGTCTGGGTCATCAACAAGGGCCGCAACGGGCTGGAACTGATCTCCGCGCTGGTCACTCAGAACGTGGTGGGCGAGGCCAGCCGGATCGGCTTCGGCTCCGCGCTGGCGACCATCATGCTGGCCGTCTCGCTGGTCTTCATCACCATCTACCTCTGGACCGTGATGCGGGAGGACAAGCGATGACCGCCGTCTCCGCCGGCCGCCGCCGCCCCGTGCGGCCCGCCCGGGTCGTCCTGCACCTGTTCCTGGGTACGGTCGCCGTGGGCTGGCTGTTCCCCATCCTCTGGGCGGTGCTCACCTCGTTCCGCTCCTACGAGTACACAGCCGCCAACGGCTACGTGTCGCTCGGCGGCTGGACGATCGACAACTACGTCACCGCCTGGCGTACCGCCGAGTTCGGCAAGCACTTCCTCAACTCGGCGTACATCACCGTCCCGGCGGTGCTGCTCACGCTGTTCCTCGCCTCCTGCGTGGCGTTCGTGATCGCCCGGTTCAGCTGGAAGCTCAACATCGCGCTGCTCGGCCTGTTCACCGCGGCGAACCTGCTGCCGCAGCAGGCGCTGCTCATCCCGCTGTTCCGGATGTTCACCGAGATCCCGCTGCCGGCCTGGATGAGCGACTCGGAGCTGCTGTACGACAGCTACTGGGGGCTGATCCTGGTCAACGTCGCGTTCCAGTGCGGCTTCTGCGTGTTCGTGCTCAGCAACTACATGAAGGCGCTGCCGCACGAGCTGTACGAGGCCGCGATGGTCGACGGGGCGAACGTGTGGCGGCAGTACTGGCAGGTCACGATGCCGCTGTGCCGCCCGGCGCTCGCCGCCCTCGCGACGCTCGAAGTCACCTGGATCTACAACGAGTTCTTCTGGGCCACTGTGCTCATGCGTACCGGCGACAAGTTCCCGGTCACCAGTTCGCTGAACAACCTTCGCGGCGAGTTCTTCACCGACAACAACCTGGTCTCGGCCGGCTCGGTGCTGGTCGCGATTCCCACCCTGGTGATCTTCTTCCTGCTGCAGAAGCAGTTCGTCCGGGGTCTGACGCTGGGAGCCTCCAAGGGATGACGATCGTCCACCTGCGCCGCGCGCGGACCAGCCTGGTGCTCGACGCCCGCGGCCCGGGGCTGCCCCGGGTCGTGCACTGGGGCGCCGACCTCGGCCCGCTGCCCGACGAGGACCTGCCCGCGGTCGCCGACGCCACGGTGCCGCCGGTGGTGCCGAGCAGCTTCGACACGCCCACTGTGCTGTCGCTGCTGCCCGAGGCGAGCGCCGGGTGGAGCGGACGTCCCGGTCTCGCCGGTCACCGCGACGGCCGGGACTGGTCGACGGCGTTCCGCCTCACCGGCCTCGACGTGTACGACGAGCCCGCGGCACCGTCGCCCGCCCTGTTAGGAGGGGCCCCTTTACATGCACCAGCCGTTAACAAGGGGCCCTTCCTTCCCTCCGGGCGGGTGGAGGTGCGGGCGGCGGACCCGGGCGCGGGGCTGAGCCTGACCGTCGAGATCACGCTGGACGCGGCGGGCGTGCTGACGCTGCGGCACCGGCTGCGCAACGACGGCGACGGCCGGTACGAGGTCCGGGAGCTGACGCCGGTGCTGCCGGTGCCGGCGGTCGCCACCGAGCTGCTCGACCTGACCGGCCGCTGGTGCCGGGAGCGCGCGCCGCAGCGGCACCCGTGGCCGATGGGCGCGTGGGTACGCGAGGGACGGCACGGCCGCACCGGCCACGACGCCACGCTGCTGCTGGTCGCGGGCACCGCCGGGTTCGGCTTCCGGCACGGCGAGGTGTGGGCGGTGCACACCGCGTGGAGCGGCGACCACGTCACCGCCGCCGAGCGCCGCCCGACAGGTGAGTCCACGCTCGGCGGCGGTGAGCTGCTCGCACCCGGCGAGATCGTGCTGGGGCCGGGCGAGGAGTACGCCACTCCCCTGCTCTACGCGGCGCACTCGGCCGACGGGCTGGACGGGCTCAGCGACGCGCTGCACACGCACCTGCGAGCACGCACGTCGCACCCGCGCACGCCCCGGCCGGTCACGCTGAACGTGTGGGAGGCGGTCTACTTCGACCACGACCTGGACCGGCTGCGGACACTGGCCGACCGGGCCGCCGAGGTCGGGGTGGAACGCTTCGTGCTCGACGACGGCTGGTTCCGCGGCCGGCGGCACGACCAGGCCGGGCTCGGCGACTGGTGGGTCGACGGCCAGGTCTGGCCGGACGGGTTGCAGCCGCTGATCGACCACGTACGCGGGCACGGCATGCAGTTCGGGCTGTGGGTCGAACCGGAGATGGTCAACCCCGACTCCGACCTGTTCCGCGCCCACCCGGACTGGGTGCTCCAGGCGCCGGGCCGGCTGCCGCCACCGTGGCGGCACCAGCAGGTGCTCGACCTGGCCCACCCGGACGCGTACGCGTACCTGCTCGAACGGCTCGACGCGGTGCTGAGCGGGCACGACGGGCTCGCGTACCTGAAGTGGGACCACAACCGCGACCTCACCGAGGCCGGGCACGCCGGACGGCCGGGTGTGCACGCGCAGACCCTCGCGGTCTACCGGCTGCTGGACGAGCTGCGTGCCCGGCACCCGGACGCCGAGATCGAGAGCTGCTCCTCCGGTGGTGCCCGGGTCGACCTGGAGATCCTGCGCCGCACCGACCGGGTCTGGGCCAGCGACTGCAACGACGCGCTGGAACGGCTGTCCATCCAGCGCTGGACCGGCCTGCTGCTGCCGCCGGAACTGATCGGCACGCACATCGGCCCGGAACGCTCGCACACCACGCACCGCGTACACGACCTGAGCTTCCGGGCGGTCACCGCGCTGTTCGGCCACCACGGCGTCGAGTGGGACATCAGCGCGATCGACGCCGGCGAGCGGGCCGAACTCGCCGCCTGGGTGGCGCTGCACAAGCGGCTGCGCCCGCTGCTGCACACCGGCCGGGTGGTCCGGGTCGACCACCCGGACCCGGCCGTGCAGGCCCACGGCGTGGTCGCCCACGACCGCAACCATGCGGTGTACGCGGTCAGCCGGGTCGCCACCTCGGCGGCGCAGGTGCCGGGCGCGGTGCGGCTGCCGGGGCTGGACCCGCAGCGGCGCTACCGGGTCCGCCCGCCCGCCGGAGTACCGGAACCGGCCCTGCTGGAGCTGTCCCCGCCGGGCTGGCTGGCCTGGCCGGGCGACGGCATCACGGTGAGCGGTTCGGTGCTGGGCACGGTCGGCGTGCAGCTCCCCGCCCTGCACCCCGAACAGGCCCTCCTCCTGGAGGTCACCGTCGTCGGCTGAGAGACGCCGGCAGCGGTGACCGGCCCGTTCAACCGCGGGAGCCTACGCGCCCGGGACGTTCGTGGGTCACCGGCGCCGCCGCGGGACGCGGGTCGAGGTGGCCGCAACCCCACCGGCCAATGGATGGGTCACGGTGGCCGGGCCGGACTCGCCGGTCGAGCGCCACAGCTCGTGGAGCGTGGGCCACCAGTCGGGGTGGCTCTCCACCACCTCGGCCAGGACGGGGCTCTGCTCCAGCATGTGCGCGGGCCACCGGTGCCAGGAGTGGGCGAATCGGAAGTCGGGCAGCAGCCCGGCCACCTGCAGCTCGCACTCCAGCACGTCCGCGAGTAGCTCCGCGAGGGTGATCACGACGGGCCGGTCGGTGTCGGTCGGCGCGGAGGGCTTCCGGTCGAAGAAGTATGCGCGAAGCGGCGGATTCTCCAACAGGCGGTCGTGCCAGGCGCGAGACAAATTGTTCACTTCCATCAGCGCGGTGGCCGAGCCGATGCCGTTGTTGATGCGGCTCTGTTTCGCCACCTCCCGCGTCTGCACGGCGGAGAAGCACAACGACACCGCGACCAGCATCAGACTGACGAAGCCCAGAATCGTTTCCCACATGTCCCCGCCCTTCAAGGAGTACGACCCCCCTCACGCTCAGCGGAGAGCGCAACACCCTGAGTCACCAATTACCGGCCGCGTTCCTCTCGACGGCGATCAGCGGTCCGGCCGTCCTCAGGCGGCGGCGCGACGGACGGTGTCCCGCAGGGCCAGGGCCACTGCGGCGAACAGGGCCGCGCCGCACCCCACGCCGGAGATCAGGCCGACGGTGCCGGCGCCCGCGCCGAGCGCGTGGGCGAGGAACCCGGCCAGGCCGAGCGCTGTCATCACGGCGCCCAGCCAGTGGTAGAGCGGCATCCGCCAGACGTGGGCGAGGCCGAAGAAGTGCACGCCGACGACCACCGCCACCCAGGCGACGGCCACGGCGGGGCGGTCCAGCACGTTGTTGATCACGGACAGGCCACCGAGGAGCGCGACCGCCTCCAGCGCCACCACCAGCCAGTAGCGGCGGTCCATGAACCCGGCGGCCTCCCGCTGCGGGGCGGGCGTCTCCCGGCCGGCCACCCGGAACAGCGTGACCAGGAGCAGCGCGGCCACCAGCAGGCCGGCCACGCGCACCACGAGCGGCCAGGGCGCGGGCAGGCCACCGCTGTTGACCAGCACGAACACGGTGCCGAACGAGACGGCCACGAGCGAGCCGATCACCAGCCCCGACGGTCGCCCCCTGGTCCCCGTGCTCATGGCGTCCCCTCCGGTCCCTCGCGCTCGCGCCTCGACCCGCGATCAAGGGCGTGGCGTCTGTACCCGCGCCCGGACACGGCACAAACCCCTTGATCACTATGCCGGAGAGCGGTGGCCGGGCCCGCGCGGGCCCGGCCACCGGTGATCAGCTCGCGGTGCAGGTTACGGCGGGAGTGGAGTTCGTGCCCTGCCAGCTGCCGATGAAGCCGAAGCTGGTGCTCGCGCCGGCGCCGAGGCGGCCGTTGTAGTCGACGTTGCGGGCGGTGTACGCCGACCCGCTGTTGCTGACGCTGGCGTTCCACGCCTGGGTGACGGACTGGCCGTTGGCGAACGTCCAGCGGACCGTCCAGCCGGTGATCGCGGCAGCTCCGGCGGTCACCTTGACCTCGCCCTGGAAGCCGCCCTGCCACGAGTTCGCGACGGTGTAGGTGGCGGTGCAGCCACCGGACGGCGGGGGCGTGGTGGTCGGCGGCGGGGTCGCCGGTCGCAAGGCTCTCGGCCTGTCGCGGTCCCGGGCACTGGTAAAGGTCGTGTCGCCCGAGATAGACCCGGCGCTGGAGAGCCTCGCAGCCGAGAACGTCGAGAGCGTCGGGATCGAGCGCCGGAAGTACGAGGCCGGGGATCTCGCGGAGGCGACGCTGGCGTTCGCCGCGACGGACCGCAGGGAAGTAAACGCGGCGGTTGTCCGGGAGGCGAACGAGCGCGGTATCCCGGTCAACGTCGCCGACAGGCCCTCGGACGGGGACTTCGCCCTGCCCTCGACGCTGAGGCGGGGCGGGTTGCAGGTGGCGGTCTCGACC
>NZ_LEKG01000199.1:0-13411 GCF_001029515.1 Micromonospora sp. RV43
ACCCTGGGGGCACCCTGGGGAGCGGTGGGTGGGCATGGGAAAGGCGACGGCCCCGGTGGCTTTCGCCTACCGGGGCCGTCGCCCTCGAACTGTGCGGACTTATGCGGCGTCGTCAGCGCCGGTGGCGGCGGTGCCGCCGAGGTCCGCCGGGACCGCGTCCGGCACGGCGTCCGGCCGGTCCGCGCCCCGGAAGACGAGCTTGGACTTGTCGATGTCCTCCGGGTCGCCCTCGCAGTCCACGACCACGATCTGACCCGGGGTCAGCTCGTTGAAGAGGATCCGCTCGGACAGGTTGTCCTCGATGTCGCGCTGGATCGTGCGGCGCAGCGGCCGCGCACCCAGCACCGGGTCGAAGCCCTTCTTCGCGAGGTACTTCTTCGCGTTGTCGGTCAGCTCCAGACCCATGTCCTTGTTCCGCAGCTGGGTCTCGATCCGGGCGATCATGATGTCGACGATCGACAGGATCTCCAGCTGACGCAGCTGGTGGAAGACGATGGTGTCGTCGATCCGGTTCAGGAACTCGGGCCGGAAGTGCTGCTTGAGCTCGTCGTTGACCTTCTGCTTCATCCGGTCGTAGTTCGACTCGGAGTCCTCAGAGGCCTGGAAGCCCAGCGAGACCGCCTTGGCGACGTCGCGCGTACCGAGGTTGGTGGTCAGAATGATGACCGTGTTCTTGAAGTCCACGATCCGGCCCTGGCCGTCGGTGAGGCGCCCGTCCTCCAGGATCTGGAGGAGCGTGTTGAACACGTCCGGGTGGGCCTTCTCGATCTCGTCGAAGAGGACCACCGAGAACGGCCGGCGACGCACCTTCTCGGTCAGCTGCCCGCCCTCGTCGTAGCCGACGTAGCCGGGAGGGGCACCGACGAGCCGGGACACCGTGTACCGGTCGTGGAACTCCGACATGTCCAGCTGGATGAGGGCGTCCTCGCTGCCGAACAGGAACTCGGCCAGCGCCTTGGACAGCTCGGTCTTACCGACACCGGACGGGCCGGCGAAGATGAACGAGCCGGAGGGGCGCTTCGGGTCCTTCAGGCCGGCGCGGGTACGCCGGATCGCCTTCGAGACGGCCTTGACCGCGTCCTCCTGGCCGATGACGCGCTTGTGCAGCTCGTCCTCCATGCGCAGCAGGCGCGAGGTCTCCTCCTCGGTCAGCTTGTAGACCGGGATGCCGGTCCAGTTGCCGAGCACCTCGGCGATCTGCTCGTCGTCGACCTCGCTGACGACGTCCAGGTCACCGGCCTTCCACTCCTTCTCCCGCTGAGCCTTCTGCCCCAGCAGCTGCTTCTCGGTGTCGCGCAGCTGGGCGGCCCGCTCGAAGTCCTGCGCGTCGATCGCGGACTCCTTGTCGCGGCGCACCTGGGCGATGCGCTCGTCGAAGTCGCGCAGGTCCGGCGGCGCGGTCATCCGGCGGATGCGCATCCGCGCGCCCGCCTCGTCGATCAGGTCGATCGCCTTGTCCGGCAGGAACCGGTCGGAGATGTACCGGTCGGCGAGCGTGGCGGCGGCGACCAGCGCGGCGTCGGTGATGGAGACGCGGTGGTGCGCCTCGTAGCGGTCCCGCAGGCCCTTGAGGATCTCGATGGTGTGGGCCAGCGACGGCTCACCCACCTGGATCGGCTGGAAACGACGCTCCAGAGCGGCGTCCTTCTCCAGGTGCTTGCGGTACTCGTCGAGCGTGGTGGCGCCGATGGTCTGCAGCTCACCACGGGCCAGCATCGGCTTGAGGATGCTGGCGGCGTCGATCGCGCCCTCGGCCGCACCCGCACCGACGAGGGTGTGGATCTCGTCGATGAACAGGATGATGTCGCCGCGCGTACGGATCTCCTTGAGCACCTTCTTCAGGCGCTCCTCGAAGTCACCGCGGTAGCGGGAACCGGCGACCAGGGCACCGAGGTCGAGGGTGTAGAGCTGCTTGTCCTTCAGCGTCTCGGGCACCTCGCCCTTGATGATCTTCTGGGACAGGCCCTCCACCACGGCGGTCTTGCCGACGCCGGGCTCACCGATCAGCACCGGGTTGTTCTTGGTGCGGCGGGACAGCACCTGCATGACCCGCTCGATCTCCTTCTCGCGCCCGATGACCGGGTCGAGCTTGCCCTCGCGGGCGGCCTGGGTCAGGTTGCGGCCGAACTGGTCCAGCACGAGGCTGGTCGACGGCGCGGCCTCACCCGGGGCGGCACCGGCAGCGGCCGGCTCCTTGCCCTGGTAGCCGGAGAGCAGCTGGATGACCTGCTGGCGCACCCGGTTCAGGTCGGCGCCCAGCTTCACCAGGACCTGGGCGGCGACGCCCTCGCCCTCGCGGATCAGGCCGAGCAGGATGTGCTCGGTGCCGATGTAGTTGTGGCCGAGCTGCAGCGCCTCGCGCAGCGACAGCTCCAGCACCTTCTTGGCCCGCGGCGTGAACGGGATGTGCCCGCTCGGCGCCTGCTGGCCCTGGCCGATGATCTCCTCGACCTGCTGGCGCACGCCCTCCAGGGAGATGCCGAGGCTCTCCAGGGCCTTGGCCGCGACACCCTCACCCTCGTGGATCAGGCCCAGCAGGATGTGTTCCGTACCGATGTAGTTGTGGTTGAGCATCCGGGCCTCTTCTTGGGCCAGGACGACAACCCGTCGCGCTCGGTCGGTGAACCGCTCGAACATGCCCTCGTGCTCCTCACGTGCCGTGCGCCTTGATGGTCAGATCTCGGCGGGGCCGGTGCGCGGACGTCCGGGACGGGCGTCCGTGCCTCCTTACTCTATCGCCGCGGACCGTCTTCGCTGAGGTCGTGTGCCCCCGCGAATGCCCGTTCCGACGTCGTTTCTGACAACCGTCCACGCTCAGGAGGTGTTCCGGGGCCCCTGCCTGTACGCGCAGAGCGAAATTCGACCGGCACCCGAACGGCCGGCCGAGTGGACCGGAGGCGGCAACCGATGCGTCCGCCGGGTCGTCCACAGCCTGTGGATGAAGTCTCCACCGCCTGTGGACAACCGTCCCCGGCGGGGGTTTCTTCCCGTCCGCCGCGAGCGAGGGCGGCACGGTGGGCCGGACCGGACATCCGGCACAGGGGCGACGGGAACGGGACGGCTGGGCGCAACCGTGACCCCGGTACGGAAACGGCGACGCCGGCCCGGAGTGGCACTCCGGTCCGGCGTCGCGTCGCCCGTGACGAGGGTGGGGTCAGTGCCCCGCCTTCGCGTGGTACTCGTCCACGATCTCCTGCGGGATCCGCCCCCGGTCGGAGATGTCCTTGCCGGCCTTCTTGGCCCACTCGCGGATGGCACGGTTCTGCTCGCGGTCGGCGGTCGCACCGCCCCGGCCCCGAGCGGCCCGGCCACCGACGACCACACCCCCGCGACCGACCTTCGTTCCGTTCGCGATGTACGGCGCGAATACGTCGCGCAATTTCCCGGCGTTGGAAGCGGAGAGGTCGATCTCGTACTGCACGCCGTCGAGCGCGAACTTGACGGTCTCGTCAGCGTCCCCGCCGTCCAGGTCATCGACCAGCTTGTGAATGATCTGCTTGGCCACGTCCCACATTCCTTTCGAGCAGGGTTGTACTCCTGCAATACACCGAGCACAATAACCCGTCCGGCGCTTGTTCCGTCAATAGGACGGGGTAACGAGCCGGAGAAGGCTTGCGGGGAGCACCTACTCGGGCCGGACCAACGGGAACAGGATCGTTTCCCGAATTCCGAGCCCCGTCAGTGCCATCAGCAGCCGGTCGATTCCCATTCCCATGCCGCCGGACGGCGGCATTCCGTACTCCATGGCCCGGAGAAAGTCCTCGTCCAGTCGCATCGCCTCGTCGTCGCCGCGCGCCGCGAGCTGCGCCTGGGCCACCAGCCGTTCCCGCTGCACGACCGGGTCGACCAGCTCCGAGTACGCGGTGCCCAGCTCGAATCCGAGCACGTAGAGGTCCCACTTCTCGGCCAGGCCCGGCTCGCTGCGGTGGGCCCGGGTCAACGGGCTGGTCTCCTCCGGGTAGTCCATGACGAACGTCGGCGCCCGAAGGGAAGGCACGACCAGTTCCTCGAACAACTCCTCGGCCAGCTTGCCCGGTCCCCACTTCGGGTCGACGGAGAGACCGACCTTGTCCGCGTACTCGACCAGGCGTGCCCTTTCGGTGCGGACGGTGACCTCCTCACCGAGCGCTTCGGAAAGAACACCGAACAGCGACACCGACCGCCACTCGCCGCCCAGATCGAACTCACGCCCGTCGGCGTGCGTCACCACCGTCGAGCCGGCGACCGCCACTGCGGCCTGCTGTACGAGATTTCGGGTCAGCTCGGCCATCGTGTGGTAGTCGCCGTACGCCTGGTACGCCTCCAGCATCGCGAACTCGGGCGAGTGCGAAGAGTCGATGCCCTCATTACGGAAGTTGCGGTTGATCTCGAAGACGCGGTCCACGCCACCGACCACCGCACGCTTGAGAAACAGTTCCGGCGCGATTCGCAGATACAGATCCGTGTCGAGCGCATTGCTGTGGGTCACGAATGGGCGAGCCGCCGCGCCGCCGTGCAGCAGTTGCAGCATCGGCGTCTCGACCTCGATGAAGTCCTGCCCGTGCAGGGTGTCGCGCAGACTGCGGACGGCGGTGGCCCGGGTGCGGACCATCTGCCGGGCCTGCGGGCGGACCACCAGGTCCACGTAGCGCTGGCGGACCCGGGACTCCTCGCTGAGCGGCTTGTGCGCCACCGGCAGCGGGCGCAGCGCCTTGGCGGTCACCGCCCACTCCTCGGCGAGAACGGACAGCTCGCCGCGCCGGCTGGTGATCACCTCGCCGGTCACGCCCACGTGGTCGCCGAGGTCGACCAGACGCTTCCAGTCCCCCAGCCGCTCGGCGCCGACCCGGTCCAGCGAGAGCATCGCCTGGACCTCGGTGCCGTCACCGTCCCGCAGCGTCGCGAAGCAGAGCTTGCCGGTGTTACGAATGAAGATCACCCGGCCGGTGACCGAGACCCGGTCGCCGGTGGCGGTGTCGGTGGGCAGGTCGCCGTAGCGCTCCCGCAGCTGCGCGAGCGTGGTGGTCCGCGGGAAACCCACCGGGTACGGCTCGACGCCCTCGGCGAGCATCCGGTCCCGCTTCTCCCGGCGGACCTTCATCTGCTCGGGAAGGTCGTCGGCGGGGTCTGTTGGCAGGGCGTTCTGCTCGGTCACGGCACGCTTCCTCAGGCCTTGGGGACATCGGCGGGGTCAGCACATGAGCGTACTCAAGCGCCGTGGCGGCCGTTACGGGATAACCTGCCCGCCATGACCGACCCCACTGCGGCGCTCTCGTTCGGTGCGGCCGCGGCCGAGTACGACCGTTTCCGTCCCCGTTATCCGGAGGCGGCGTTGCGCTGGGCACTGGACGGGCTGCACGACGCCCGGGTGGTCGATCTCGGCGCCGGCACCGGCATCCTCACCCGGGGACTGCTGGCGCTGACCGGGCCGGTGGCTCAGGTCGTACCCGTGGAACCGGATCCGGGGATGCGGGCGCAACTGGCCGCCGCGACGCCGGGTGCGACGGCGCTGGCCGGCAGCGCCGAGGCGGTGCCGCTGCCGGACGGGTCGGCGGACGCGGTGCTGGCCGGGCAGGCCTACCACTGGTTCGACAGGGAGCGGGCGCACGCCGAGGTGGCCCGCGTGCTGCGCCCGGGCGGCACGTTCGCGCCGGTCTGGAACATCCGGGACGAGCGGGTCGGCTGGGTCGCGGAGCTGAGCCGGATCGCCCACCTCGGCGACAACGCCGGCGACGTGACCCAGCGGTACGCGGACTTCGGCGCCGCCTTCACCGCTGTCGAGGTGGGCGAGTTCCCGCACGCCACCACGCTCACGCCGGACGAGGTGGTGGGCATGCTGCACACCCGCTCGTTCTGGCTGACGGCCGACGCGGACGAGCGGCGGCGGGTCGACGCGGAGCTGGCGGAGCTGTTCGCCGGCCACCCCGACCTGGCCGGCCGGGACGCCGTCGAGCTGCCGTACCGCACGATGGTGCTCCGGGCACGCCGGCGTTAAGAAGGGGCCCCTCCTCTACCGGAGGCGTTAACAGGGGGCCCTTCCTTGCACCTCAGACGTTGCGGTCGTAGACCATCCGCAGGCCGATCAGCGTGATCATCGGCTCGTGGTGGGTGATGGTGTGGCACTCGCCGAGCACCAGCGAGGCCAGGCCGCCGGTGGCGATGACCGCCTTCACGCCGCCCAGTTCCTCGGACATCCGCTCGACGATCCGGTCCACCTGGCCGGCGAAGCCGAAGTAGAGCCCGGCCTGGAGGCACTCGACGGTGTTCTTGCCGATCACCGAGCGCGGGCGGGTCGCCTCCACCTTGCGCAGCTGGGCCGCGCGGGCGGCCAGCGCGTCGAAGGAGATCTCGATGCCGGGCGCGAACGCCCCGCCGAGGAACTCCCCCCGGCTGCTGACCAGGTCGAAGTTGGTGGTGGTGCCGAAGTCGACGACGATCGACGGCCCGCCGTAGAGCGTGTACGCGGCCAGCGTGTTCACCACCCGGTCCGCGCCCACCTCCTTCGGGTTGTCGATGGCGAGCTGCACGCCCGTCCGGACGCCCGGCTCGACGATCACGCTGGGCAGGTCCGCGTAGTACCTGTCGAGCATGGTGCGCAGCGAGCGCAGCGCGGCCGGCACTGTCGAGCAGGCGGCCACGCCGGTGATCTCCACGGCGTCCCCGGCGAGCAGTCCGCGGAACATCAGACCCAGCTCGTCCGCTGTGGAGCGGGCGTCGGTCTTGATCCGCCACGAATGCACCAGCTTGTCGCCGTCGAAGGTCGCCAGCACGGTGTTCGTGTTTCCGATGTCGATGCAGAGCAGCACAGCGGCAGCCTAGACGTCACGCAGGTCGAGGGCGATGTCCAGGATCGGCGACGAGTGGGTGAGCGCGCCGACCGAGAGGAAGTCGACGCCCGTCGCGCCGTACTCGGCGGCCATCGGCAGCGTCAGCCCTCCGGTGGCCTCCAGCTCCGCCCGGTCGCCCACCGACGCCACCACCTCGCGCAGCTGCGCCGGGGTCATGTTGTCCAGCAGCAGGAACCGCGCCCCCGCCTCGACCGCCTCCACCGCCTCGGCCGGCGTGTCCACCTCCACCTGCACCGCGACGTCGGGGAACGCCTCCCGGACCCGGCGGAACGCGGCAGCGATCCCGCCCGCGGCGACCTTGTGGTTGTCCTTGATCATGGCGACGTCGTACAGGCCCATCCGCTTGTTGGTGCCGCCACCGGCCCGGACCGCGTACTTCTCCAGTGCCCGCAGGCCCGGCGTGGTCTTGCGGGTGTCCAGCACCATCGCCTTCGTGCCGGCCAGCGCGTCGGCCCAGGCCCGGGTGTGTGTCGCCACCCCGGACATGCGGGACAGCAGGTTCAGCGCCGTCCGCTCGGCGGTCAGCAGCAGCCGGGTCGGCCCGGTCACGGTGGCCAGCACGTCGCCGCGCGCCACCCGCTGTCCGTCGCCTGCAACCAGCGACACCTCGACCGTACGGCCCGCGCCGGTGACCTCGCCGACGAGCTCGAACACGGCGGCGGCGACGGGCAGCCCGGCCACCACGCCGTCGGCGCGCGCCACCAGATCGGCCGTGTCGTGCTGGTCGTCAGGGATGGTGGCCACGCTCGTCACGTCGAGGAAGCCGGGCCCCAGATCCTCGTGCAGCGTGTCGACGATGACGTGCCGGACCCGCTCCGGGTCCAGGCCGCCGTCCCGCAGCGCCCGCTCCGTCGACTCCCTCATGAGTGGTTCTCCTCCCAGCGCTCGGCCACCCGGCCGTCCGTACCCACCTCGGCCACCAGGTGGCCGAGCCACCGCTCGTCGGCCGTCGGGAAGTCCTCCCGCCAGTGGCAGCCCCGCGTCTCCTGGCGCGCGTACGCGGCGGCGACCAGCGTCGACGCCACAGTCAGCAGGTTCGTCGCCTCCCAGTCGGCGGTACGCGGCACGCCCCGGCCCGCGCCCAGCCCGGTGAGCGTGGCGGCGGTGGCCTCCAGCGTCTGCGCCGACCGGAGCACTCCCGCGCCCCGCGTCATCGCCCGTTGCAGCTCCGCCGTGCCCGTAGCCGGCACCAGCGCGCCCGGCCCGCCCACCCAGGCGCCGGTCTCCGCCGGGCGGGCCTGCTCGGGCAACCCGGCGGCGATGTCCTCGGCGATCCGGCGGGAGAAGACCAGCCCCTCCAGCAGCGAGTTGCTGGCGAGCCGGTTGGCGCCGTGCACGCCGGTGCAGGCGACCTCGCCGCACGCGTACAGGCCGGGGATGGAGGTGCGCCCCCGCAGGTCGGTCCGGACGCCGCCGGAGGCGTAGTGCGCGGCCGGCGCAACCGGGATCAGGTCGGTCGCCGGGTCCACGCCGATGGCCAGGCAGGACGCCACGATGGTGGGGAACCGCCGGGCGAGGAAGTCGCCGCCCAGGTGCCGGGCATCCAGGAAGACGTGGTCCGCGCCGGACGCGAGCAGCACCCGGTGGATGCCCTTGGCGACCACGTCCCGGGGCGCCAGCTCGGCCAGTTCGTGCTGACCGACCATGAACCGCTTGCCGTCGCCGTCGACCAGGTGGGCGCCCTCGCCGCGCAGCGCCTCGGAGACCAGCGGCTGCTGGGCCAGCCCCGCGCCCGGCCCACCGGCCGGCACGATGAGCGCGGTCGGGTGGAACTGGACGAACTCCACGTCGGTGACTGCGGCGCCCGCGCGCAGCGCCAGCGCCACCCCGTCCCCGGTGGAGACCGCCGGGTTGGTGGTGGCGGCGAAGACCTGCCCCATGCCGCCGGTGGCCAGCACCACCGCGCGGCCGAGGATCGCGCCGACGCCGTCCTCGCTGCCCTCGCCGAGCACGTGCAGCGTGATGCCGCAGGCCGGGCCGAGCCCGCCCGGCCCGTCCCCGGGAGCGCGCAGCAGGTCCAGCACCAGCGCGTGCTCGACCAGCCGGATCCACGGATCGCGGCGGACCGCGTCGTGCAGCGCCCGCTGCACCTCCGCACCGGTGGCGTCGCCGCCCGCGTGCACGATCCGGTCGGCCCGGTGGCCGCCCTCCCGGGTCAGCATCAGCGAGCCGTCCGGGTTGCGGTCGAACTCCGCCCCGATCCGCATCAGCTCACGCAGCCGGGTCGGCCCCTCGGCCACCAGTGCGCGGACCGCCGCCGGGTCGCAGAGGCCGACGCCAGCGACCTCCGTGTCGTACGCGTGCGCGTCCGGCGTGTCCGCCGGGTCCAGCACGGCGGCGATCCCGCCCTGCGCCCAGCGGGTCGAGCCCTCGTCCATGTCGACCTTGGTGACCACCGTGACGTGCAGGCCGGCCTCGCGCAGGTGCAGCGCGGCGGTCAACCCGGCCACGCCGGAGCCGACCACGATCACGTCTGTCGTCTCCACCCAGCCGGGGGCGGGCGCGGCGAGCAGCCGGGGCAGCGCCGGCAGGTCGACGGTCGGTAGGTCCATGAGCACAGTCAACCCGAAGCGAACTCGACTCGGGCGCGGGGGGCGTGACGAGTGCGGTCCGCTACCTCGTCCGGCGCGGGAGGCCGGCCGGTCCGGCGCCCTTGAGCGAGGTGGTGACCGTACGGTCGCTGAGCCACAGGTAGCAGCGGACGCCCCGGTCGCCGACCGCCCAGCGACCGGCAGCGGGCGGACGGACCACCACGTCGCTGCGGTAGCGCAGCAGCCCGTCGGCCGGCACCCCGGCGTACCGGGCGATCACGCCGAAGCAGCCGTCGTAGAGCGGCACCCAGTCCTCCGGCTTCTTCGGATACGGGCGGTCCGGCGCGGCCCACACGCCGACGAACTCGGCGTCGTGCGCGGCAGCACAGTCGACCGGGTTGAGCCGCTCCACGCGGTTCGTGTCCCGCACCGAGCGCTGGCAGCCCAGCCGCAGCGGGGAGGGCGTCTTGAGCGCGTCGCGCAGGCTGCCCGTCCGGGTGACCACGGTGGCCGCCGCCTCGACGGTGGTCAGCTCGGTCAGGTCGCACCGGTACCAGCGGGAGCCCGCCGTCCAGCCGGTGCCCGTCGGTACCGCCACTGCCAGCCGGAGCCGCCCGGCGCGCCAGTCGTCACCCACGTACCCGGCGGCCCGCTTGTCGCAGTCGGCGAACGCGGTACGCAGCTCGGGCGAGGCGAGCGGCGGCGGGGTGGGCCGGTCGGTGGTGAACGCCCCGACGTGCACGGTCTCCACCCGGTGCGGCAGCTCGCAGCCGACCGGCGCGTACGCGGCCAGGCCGACGCTCGCTGTGAAGTCGGCGACCTGGCAGACCTCGGCCGCCGGGGTGAACGGCCCGGGTGCGGCCATCGCGGCCCAGTCGTCGGTGAGGTCGCCGTCCAGCCCGCCGGCGCCGGCGCAGCCGGTCAGGGCGGCGCTCGCGACCATCGCGGCGACCAGGAAGCTCATCGCACGGCGCATCGCGGCCTCCCCCAGCCGACGACCGTCGATCCCCGACGGTCCGCCCAGGGTAGCCGAAAATGACCTTCCGGTGACAGACCGCGTTTCCCACCCGTCCGCCCCGTCGATCTTGCACTAGCTGCCCCCGCAGACCTGACAAAAGGGGCGACGAGGGGGCCGCAACTGCAAGATCAACGGCGAGACGCGGCGGCGAGGGGGTTGGGGACGGGGGCGCCTGCGGTGCCGGGGGCCGCGGTCGCCGGGTCCGCGGAGAGGTCGACGACCTTGTTGTCGGCGTCGACGTGCACCACCCGGGGGCGGTACGCGCGGGCCTCGGCGTCGTCCATCTGCCCGTACGAGATCAGGATGACCAGGTCACCGGGGTGCACCAGGTGCGCGGCGGCGCCGTTGATGCCGATCACGCCGCTGCCCCGCCGCCCCGGGATCACGTACGTCTCCAGCCGGGCGCCGTTGGTGATGTCCACGATCGCGACCTGCTCGCCGGGGATCAGGTCCGCCGCGTCGAGCAGGTCCTCGTCCACGGTCACCGAGCCGACGTAGTGCAGGTCGGCCTGGGTCACGGTGGCCCGATGGATCTTCGACTTGAGCATGGTCCGCAGCATCGGGGTGCCTTTCCGCATTCGTGGTGGGGTTCAGGGACGCGGCGCGAGGTGGATCGCCGTGTTGTCGATCAGACGGGTGGCGCTGACCCAGGCCGCGATCAGCAGCCGGGCCGGGCCGGCGACCGGGCCGGGTTCCAGCTCGGTGTCGGTGAGCACCAGGTAGTCCAGGCGCGCGTCCGGCGCGTCGAAGGCCCGGTGCGCGGCGGCCAGCACCGCGCCCGCGTCCTCACCCCGCTCGGCCGCCGTCGCGCCGGCCCGCAACGCGGCGGACAGGCTCAGCGCGGTCTCCCGCTCGGGCGCCGACAGGTACCGGTTGCGGCTGGACATGGCCAGCCCGTCCGGTTCCCGTACGGTCGGCACGCCGACGATCTCGGCCGGCACGTCGAGGTCGCGGACCATCCGGCGGACCAGGGTGAGCTGCTGGTAGTCCTTCTCGCCGAAGAACGCCAGGTCGGGGCGGGTGAGCTGGAGCAGCTTCATCACCACGGTGAGCACGCCGTGGAAGAAGCCGGGACGGCTCAGGCCCTCCAGGTCCTCGCCGAGCGGACCCGGGTCGAGCCGCACCGTCGGGCGGCCCTCCGGGTACATCTCGGTCACCGAGGGCGCGAACACCACGTCCACCCCGGCCCGGCGGCAGATCTCCAGGTCGGAGTCGAGCGTGCGCGGGTAGCGGTCGAAGTCCTCGTTCGGGCCGAACTGCAGCGGGTTCACGAAGATCGTGACGATGACGTGGCCGGCGCGCTCGCGGGCGGCCCGCAGCAGCGCCTCGTGCCCGGCGTGCAGCGCGCCCATGGTCATCACCACGCCGACCGGGCCGGCCATCGCCTCGCGGGCGGCCGCCAGTTCCTTGCGCGTGTGCAGCACCTCGGCCATCAGGCCGCCACCTCGATTCCGTCGAGCACGTTGCGCAGCGCGGCCGCGTCCGCCGGGCGAAGGCGGCCGACCGCGACGGCACGGTCCGCCGTCCGTCGTGCCAACGCCAGATACGCGGGTACGGATTCCGGCGCGGTCCGCGCCAGCCGGTCCAGATGCCGGCGTACGGTGCCCGCGTCGCCGCGCGACACCGGGCCGGTGAGCGCGTCGTCGCCCAGCCGCAGCGCGTTCTCCAGGGCGGCCCGCAGCAGCGGGGCGAGCACCTTCTCCGGCCGCTCCACCCCGGCGTCACGCAGCCGGTCGGCGGCCTCGTTGACGAGCGTCACCAGGTGGTTCGCGCCGTGCGCGAGCGCCGCGTGGTAGAGCGGCCGGTCGTTCTCACCGACCCACTCCGGTACGCCGCCCAGGTCGGCCACCAGCCGGGCCGCGAACGGGCGCAACTCGGCCGGGGCGGTCACCCCGTAGGAGATGCCGGGCAGGCGGGACAGGTCGTCCGGCGTACCGGTGAAGGTCATCGCCGGGTGCAGCGCGAGCGGCCGGGCGCCCGCCTCGACGGCCGGGGCCAGCGCGGCGAGCCCGTGCGCGCCGGACGTGTGCGCCACCACCTGGCCGGGGCGCAGCGCGCCGCTCGCGGCCAGGTCCGCGACCACACCCGCCAGCGCGTCGTCCGGGACCGCGACGATCAGCAGGTCGGCGGCGGCACGCGCCACGGCGGACGCGGAACGGTGCGGGGTCTGCGGCAGCAGCAGCGCCAGCCGGGCCTTCGTCGCGCCCGAGGCGCCGGATGCGGCGACCACCCGGTGACCGGCTGCGGCGAGGGCCGCGCCCAGCACGGCGCCGACCCGGCCGGCGCCGAGGACGCCGACGGCGAGGGTACGCGGGAAGACGAGCGGGGCAGCGGTGGCCCGGGGGCGCAGCGGTGCGCTCATGGCAGCGATCCAGTCCTCGAAGGGGGTACCGGTCGATGGCAAGTATGCGCCCGGGTGACAGACCCGAAACAAGAAGGTGTGAAAACCTTCACCGACCGCCGGAAGCCGCTGCTGCGGTGGCGGGCAAACCGCCCGTTCGGGTACGTCCCGTAGGGTCGGCCCGGTGACCTCCCCGCTGCGCTGGCGCGACGCGATGGAGCGGGCGCTGTACGGGCCGGACGGCTTCTTCGTCTCCGGTGCCGGGCCCGCCGCGCACTTCCGCACGAGCGTGCACGCCTCACCCGTCTTCACCGCGTGCCTGCTGCGCCAGCTCGAGACGGTGGACGCGGCGCTGGGGCACCCGGACCGGCTCGACGTGGTGGACGTGGGCGCGGGCCGGGGCGAACTGCTCCGGGAGCTGCTGGCGCAGGCCGCACCCGAGCTGGCCGCCCGGCTCCACCCGGTGGCTGTGGAACTGTCGGCCCGCCCGCCGGACCTGCTGCCGGAGATCGACTGGCGCCCCGACATCCCCGACGGCATCACCGGCCTGCTCCTGGCGACGGAATGGCTGGACAACGTCCCAGTGGACGTGGCAGTCCACACCCCCGAGGGTTGGCGCCTCCTCTTGGTGAACCCGAAAACCGGCGAGGAGACGGTCGGCCCGCCCCCGTCCCCCACCGACACCACCTGGCTC
>NZ_LEKG01000019.1:0-59363 GCF_001029515.1 Micromonospora sp. RV43
CCAAACACCCCACCCGCCGGGAGGCGGAAAAGCCGGAGGGCAGGTGGCCGGTCGCGTCGGTAGCATCCGCCTATGGCCCCCGTCACGACCCACCCCGGCGCCTGCCCGCTGGACTGCCCGGACACCTGCGTCTGGCAGCTCACAGTCGACGACGGCCGGGCGGTCGCGCTGCGCGGCGACCGCGACCACCCGTTCACCAGGGGCGCGCTCTGCGGCAAGGTGAACCGCTACCTGGACGCGGTGAACGGGCCGGACCGGCTCACCACGCCCTGGGTCCGCACCGGCCCGAAGGGCACCGGCCGGGTCGCGTACCGGCCGGCGAGCTGGGACGAGGCCCTCGACCGGGTGGCCGCCGGACTGCGCGCGAGCATCGAGCGGGACGGCCCGGAGTCGGTGCTGCCCTACTACTTCGCTGGCACCATGGGCCTGGTTCAGGGCTGGACCATGGGGCCCCGGCTCTTCGCCCACCTGGGCGCGTCCCGGCTGGACACCACCATCTGCACGGCGGCCGCGCGGGCGGCGCTGCGCTCGCTCTACGGCGCCTCGGTCGGCTTCGAACCGGAGTCGATCGTCGAGGCGAACCTGATCGTGCTCTGGGGCGCCAACCCGCTCGTCACCAACCTGCACCTGTGGCCGTTCGTGCAGCAGGCCCGCGAGCGCGGCGCGTACGTGGTGACGATCGACCCGCTGCGCACCGACACGGCGGCCCGCAGCGACGAGCACGTCGCGCCGCTACCAGGCACCGACGCGGCGCTCGCGCTCGGGCTGATGCGGCACGTCCGCGACGCCGGGGCGGCCGACGAGGCGTGGCTGGCCGCGCACACCACCGGCTGGCCGGAACTGCGCGCCCGGCTCGACGACTGGCCGGTGGAGCGGGCCGCCGCCGAGTGCGGCCTGCCGGCCGGGACGATCCGCCGTCTCGGTGAGCGGATCGCCACCACCCGGCCCACAGCGGTACGGGTCGGGCTGGGCCTGCAACGGCACCACGGCGCCGCGCAGGCGATCCGGGCGATCTGCGCGTTGCCGCTGGTCACCGGCGACTTCCGGTACCCCGGCGGCGGGGCGCTGGTGACCACCAGCGGCCACCACCGCGTCGACAACGGCCCGGTGATCCGGCCGGCCGGCATGCCCGCCCCGCCGGCCCGGTCGCTGAACATGAGCCGGCTGGCCGCGGTGCTCACCGGGGAGGCCGACCCGCCTGTCACCTCGCTGGTGGTGTTCAACGCCAACCCGGCGGCGACCGCCCCGGACCAGGCCCGGCTGCTGACCGGGCTCGGCCGCGCCGACCTGTTCACAGTGGTGCTGGAGCAGCGCTGGACCGACACCTGCGACTACGCCGACGTGGTGCTCCCGGCCACCATGCAGCCCGAGCACCTGGACCTCCAGACGTCCTACGGGCACCACTACACGACGCTGAACCTGCCGGTCACCCGCGCGCCGGGCGAGGCGCTGCCGAACACCGAGATCTTCCGGCGGATCGCCGCCGCGCTCGGGATCGACCACCCGGCGTTCCGGGACAGCGACGAGGACCTGGCCCGGCAGTTGCTGGCCGACGCCCCGATCACGTACGAGGAGCTGCGCGAGCGCACGTACGCCCGGCTCACCGGTGTGCCGGTGGGTTCCGCGCCGTACGCCGAGGGCGGTTTCCCCACCCCGGACGGACGGGCCCGGCTGCACGACCCGGCGCTCGCAGCGCTCGGGGTGGACCCGCTGCCCGGATACACGCCACCGGCCGAGGCGGCCGACCCGGAGCTGGCCCGCCGGTTCCCGCTGACGCTGCTCACCCCGGCCAACCGTTACCTGATGAACTCCACGTTCGCGTCGCTGCCGTGGCACACCCGCCGCGCCGGGCCGCCCCTGGTGCACCTGCACGCGGACGACGCGGCGGCGCGCGGGCTCGCCGACGGCGACGCGGTACGGGTGCACAACGACAGGGGCGCGTTCCTCGCCGCGGTGGCGGTGGACGAGGCGACCCGGCCGGGGTGCGCGTTCACGTACAAGGCGTACTGGGCGCGACGCAGCCCGGGGCGGTCCACCGTCAACGCGGTCACCGGCGTCCGGGACACCGACCTGGGCGAGGCGCCCACGTTCCACGACTGCCGGATGGAGGTCGAGCCGGTGCCGGCCGAGTTGCTGACCGCCGAGCCGCCCCTCGACGAGGTCGCGGAGCCCGTCGCGGCTGGGTGATTCGGGACCTCCGGCCCCCTGACCTGGTCTTTGCGCCCCTGCTCCGGCCCGTCGCCGCCGCCTAGCGTCGGAGGCGGACACAGGGAGGTTCGCCATGCGTACGTGGCAGGTGCAGGACGTGATGACCAGGGACGTGGCGTCGGTACGGGAGGGCACTGAGTACCGGGAGATCGTCGACGTGCTGACCGAGCGGCACGTCACGGCGGCGCCGGTGGTGGACGAGACCCGCCGGGTGCTGGGCGTGGTGTCCGAGGCGGACCTGATGTACAAGGTGGAGTTCCTGGGCCAGCCCCGGGAGCGGCGGATCCTGCCGGACCGGCACCGCCGCGAGGCGCGGGCGAAGGCCGGCGCGACGCTCGCCGCCGACCTGATGACCGCTCCCCCGGTCACCATCACGCCGGACGCGACGATCGTGGAGGCGGCCCGGCTGATGGACGCGCGCGGCGTGAAGCGGCTGCCGGTGGTGAACGACCTCGGCCGGCTGGTCGGCATCGTCACCCGCGGCGACCTGCTCAAGGTGCACCTGCGCCCGGACGCCGGCATCCGGCGGGACGTGGTCGAGGAGGTGCTGTGGCGCAGCCTCGGCGTCCGCGACGGCGTGGTGGACGTGACAGTCGACAGGGGCGTGGTGACGCTCACCGGCCAGGTGGAGTGCCGGTCCACCGCGCAGCTCGCGGTCCGGCTGACCCGGCAGGTCAGCGGCGTGGTCGAGGTGGTCGACGCGCTCGGCTACGCGATCGACGACGCGCCGATGTCGGCGCTGCGCATCGGCGGCGCCACCCCGGCCGGCATCGCCTGAGCCCTGGACGGCCCGGTGGGCGCCGGCGTGCCCGGCGCCCACCGCTGTCACTCCTGGGCGAGCGCGTCCAACACCAGCGCGGCGGTCCAGCTGAACGCCGGTGAGCCGAGACCGGCGCCGGTGTCCGGGTGGAAGTACTCGTGGCAGCCGGCCCGGTCGACCAGGTCGAGCAGCGACTCGCGCAGCCCGGCGGCCAGGTCGACGCGGCGGTGGGTGCGCAGCCCTTGCCAGAGCAGCCAGCCGGTGTTGATCCAGCTCGGGCCGCGCCAGTAGCGCAGCGGCTCGAAGTCCGGCGCGGTGCGGTCGTACGTGGGCAGCGGCCGGTCCATCCGGGCGGCCAGCCCGAAGCGCGGCGAGCACGCCTCGGCCAGCAGCGCCGACACCTGTGCAGAGGGCAGTTCGGGCAGCGCCAGCGGCATCAGCCCGAGCACGGTCCGGGCCGGCACGAGCCGGTCGGCGCGCACGTCGCGGGGACGGAACGTGCCGGCGACCGGATCCCAGAGGCGGGTGACGAGCGCCTCGGTGATCCGGGCACCCCGGTCGCGGTGCGGCCCCGGGTCGGCGCCGATCACAGCGGCGATGCGCGCGAGGGCGTACTCGGAGACGCCGAGCGCGGCGTTCACCAGTGGGCACTCCACCAGGAACGGATGCCGTCCGAGCAGTCCCTCGTCCCGGTAGCGGCCGGCCCGGTAGCTCTCCACGAGCGCGACGTACCGCGCGTAGTCCAGGTCGGTGGGGCGCTGCGCCGCGTCGGCGTGCGCGGTGTCGTGCCGCCGGTACGCGCGCATCACCGCCTCGTCGGCGGGCACCCCTGCGAGCGGCGCGTCCCAGGCGGGGCTGTTGTCCAGTCCGGACTCCCACGGGTGCACGATCGACGCCAGCCCGCCGCCGCCGGCGTCGCGCCGGCCGGTCAGGTAGCGCTGCTGCGCGACCAGCCTCGGGTAGAGCCGTCGCAGCGCGGCCACCGACGCTTCGCCGGGCGCGCGGCGGTGCACCAGCCAGGCGGCCGGGGCGTGCACCGGCGGCTGGACGATGCCGGAGGTGGCCCGGGCCGGTGAGCCGTCGGCGCGGGCCGAGTCCCAGAACTGCGGCCCGGGGAAGTACGGCCCGGCGCGCGAGGCCGGGTTGAACACGATGTGCGGCACCCGCCCGTCGACCCACTGCGCGGCGAACAGCGTGCGCAGCTCCCGCCAGGCCCGGTCGGGACGGACGTGGGCCAGGCCGATCGCGATGAACGCCGAGTCCCAGCTCCACTGGTGCGGGTAGAGCGTGCGCGAGGGGACCGTGTGGTCGTGTTCCCAGTTGGCGTCCAGGGTGGCCAGCGCGAGGCGGCGCAGCCGGGCGTGGCGGTCGGCGTCGGCGCGTACCCCGGTGGTCAGCGTCATGCGGCGGCCCGCCGGGGAGGGGCCTGGGCCAGCGCGGTGGCGGCCTGGCGCAGCGCGGCGACCGGCTCGCCGCGCAGCCGGCACTCCAGCGCCAGCCAGCCGGTGTAGCCGATCGCGTCGAGCGTGGCCAGCAGCGCACCCCAGTCCAGGTGTCCGGCGCCGGGCTGGTGCCGGTTGGAGTCGCTGACCTGGACGTGCCCGAGGTACGGCCCGGCGGCGCGCAGCGCGGCGTGCGGATCGTCCTCCTCGATGTTCATGTGGTACGTGTCGGCGGCCACCCGCAGCGCCGGTGAACCGACCGCGCGGCACAGCTCGACGGCCTGGTCGAGCCGGTTGACCATGTGGTCCTCGTACCGGTTGAGCGGTTCCAGGAACACTGTGACCCCCTCGGCGCGGGCGTGCCCGGCCAGCTCGCCCAGGGCGTCGACGAGCACCCGCCGGTCGCCGTCGGCCGAGCGTGGTGGTTCGAACGGCGGCAGCCGGCGGGAGAACATGCCCCACGCGGCGGGGGTCATCGCACCGACGCCGCCCAGCTCGGCGATCACCGACAGCTGGGAGCGCAGGTTGTCCACCGCGTCGCGGGAACGGGCCGGGTCGAAGTCGCCGATGAAGTGGTCCATCTCGACGCAGACGGTCGGCATGACCACGCCGGCGGCGCGGGCACGGCGCAGCTCCGGCAGCCGCCGGGCCAGGGCCAGGTCGCCCCGCCCGCGCAGCTCGATGCCCTGGTAGCCGAGGGAGACGGCGAGGGCGTACTTCTGGATCAGGTCGGCGCCGGGAAGCAACTGCTCCTGGCACGAGAGCGGAATGTCCATCAGAACCTCAGCACCACTTGGAGGACGTCACCGTCACCGCGGTCGAGCAACGCCAGGGCGTCGGCCACCGCGCCCGCGTCGACGACGTGGCTCACCAGCGGCAGCGGGTCGACGCTGCCCTCGGCCACCAGGTCCATGAAGGTGTGTGCGATCCGCGTCCCGGACCACCGGCCGGCCGTGCCGGGTGCCGGGTCCGGCCCGGAGACCTGGGCGGCCACGAGCTGGATCCGGTTGTGGTGGAACTCCTCGCCGAGCTCCAGCCCGTGGGCGTACCCCTGGTAGAAGCCGGCCGCGACGACGCGCCCGGCGTGCGCGGTGGCGCGGATCGCCTCGTGCAGCGCCGGGTACGACCCGGACAGCTCCAGGCACTCGTCGGCGCCCCGGCCGTCGGTGGCGGCCCGCAGCGCGGCGGCGGGCGAGTCGGCGGCGGCGTCGACCACCCGGCGCGCGCCGAGCCGCACGGCGTGCGCGAGCCGGCCCGGCATCCGGTCGACGGCGACCACGCGGGCGCCGGAGAGCGCGGCCAGGCGCGTGCCGAGCAGCCCGATCACGCCCTGCCCGAACACGCCCACCCAGTCGCCCAGGTGCAGGTCACCGGCGAGCACGGCGGTCAGCGCGATGGCACCGGGCCGGGCGAACACGGCGGCGAGCGGGTCGAGGCCCGGTGGCAGCGGATGCGCGGCCGTCGCGGGGAGCACGGCTTCGGCGCGGTGCCCCCAGATCCCCCAGACGAGCTGGCCGGGCCGTCGCCCGGCCACGTCGGGGGCGACCTCGACGATCTCGCCGACCTCCTCGTAACCGAAACCCACCACCGGGTACGCGGGCGCGGCCTGGCGGGGCACGAACATGCGGGAGCCGGCGTCCCAGTCCTTGCGCAGTCGCGGGTTGCTGCCCCGGTAGAGCGTCAGTTCGGTGCCGGCGGAGATGCCCGAGTAGCGGGTGCGGACGCGGACCTGGCCCGGACCGAGCCGGTCGGTGGGGCAGGGCTCCAGGCGTACGTGCCGGGGCCCGGCCAGAGAGACAACCCAGTTGCTCATGGCGTCGCTCCGAGTGAAGTGCCGACCCCGATTCTAACCCAAAAAATGGGCATATGTGATTCGATTGAGGAATCGATGGGTATTAGCGGCAGGCCGTGCTCTTTCGAGAGGAGTGCCACCGATGTCATCACCCTCCACGCGGCGGCTCGCAATCAGCCTGATCCTGGCACTGGCCGGGACCGGCGTGGCCGCATGCAGCGACGACGGGCAGAAATCCGACAGTTCGCAGATCACCGTCTGGAGCCTGGAAGACGTGGCGGACCGCGTCGCCGCCACCAAGGCGATCATCGCCGACTACACCGCCAAGACCGGCGTCAAGGTCAACCTGGTCACCGTCAACGAGGACCAGTTCCCGTCCCTGATCGCCTCCAGCGCCGCCGCCGGCGACCTGCCCGACGTGGTCGGCTCGGTCTCACTGGCCGGGGTGCGCACGCTGTCCGCCAACGAACTCCTCGACGGCGACGCCAACGCCGCCGTCGTCGGCCGGCTCGGCCGGGACACGTTCACGCCCCGCGCGCTGGAACTCACCAGCGACGGCGGCACGCAGCTCGCCGTACCGAGCGACGGGTGGGGCCAGCTGCTCGTCTACCGCAAGGACCTGTTCGCCGCCGCCGGCCTGCCGGCGCCCGACACGTACGAGAAGATCGCCGCCGCGGCGGCGAAGCTGAACACCGGCGGCGTCGCCGGCATCACCGCGGCCACCTCCCCCGGTGACGTGTTCACCCAGCAGACGTTCGAGCATCTGGCGCTGGCGAACAACTGCCGGCTCACCGACGACTCCGGCACTGTCACTCTGGACTCCCCCGAGTGCGTCGAGGCGTTCCGCTTCTACGGCGACCTGATGCGGAACAACTCCGTCAAGGGCGCCCAGGACGTCGACACCACCCGGGCCACCTACTTCGCCGGCAAGGCGGCCATGCTGATCTGGTCGCCGTTCATCCTCGACGAGCTGGCCGGGCTGCGCGCCGACGCCCGGCCGACCTGCCCGCAGTGCCAGTCCGACCCGGCCTGGCTCGCGAAGAACAGCGGGTTCGTCACCGCGATCAAGGGCCCCAACGGCACCGAACCGGCCCAGTACGGCGAGGTCAGCTCCTGGGCGGTGCTCGACGGCGCCGCCGACCCGGCGAAGTCGTTCGTGGAGTACATGCTCTCCGACGGCTACCCGCGCTGGTTCGGCATGTCCCCCGAGGGGCGTTTCCCGGTGCGCACCGGCACCCCGGAGGACAAGCAGAAGTTCCGGACCGCCTGGAACACCAGCCCGGCCGGTGTGGACACCAAGAAGCCGCTGTCCGAGGTCTACGGCGAGGACGTGCTCGCCACGCTGCGGCGCAGCCCCGACACGTTCCAGCGCTGGGGCCTGACCGAGAACCAGGGCAAGCTCGTCGGCGCCATCCTCGGTGAACTGCCCGTACCCAGGGCGCTCGCCGACGTCGTCGGCGGCAGGTCCGACGCCCGCGCCGCCGCCGAACGCGCCCGCAAGGACGTCGAAGCGATAGCCAAGGGCGTCAATTGACCACCACCGCGCCGGAGGCCGGCCGCTCCCCCGCGCCGGAGCGACCCCGCCGACCCGGCCGACGCCCGCTGACGCTGCGCCGCCGCGAGTCCCGCGCCGGGCTCGCGCTGGTCACCCCGACCCTGCTCGTCGTGGTCGCGGTGATCGGCATACCCATCGTCTGGACGGTGGTGCTGGCCTTCCAGCGGGTACGCCTGGCGACGCTGCGCAAGACCGGCCTGTTCGGCGAGCTGACCCTGGACAACATCGACCGGGTGCTGCACACGCCCGGGTTCGCCGACACGCTCTGGACCACTGTGCTCTACAGCGTCGGCGGCACCGCCGGCTCGATCGTGGTCGGCCTCGCGGCGGCGCTCGCAGTACGTGGGCCGTTCCGGGGCCGCACGCTGGTACGCGCGTCGATGCTGCTGCCGTACGTGGCGCCGGTGGTCGCCATGACGTTCGTCTGGCAGGTGATGCTCGACCCGCAGCTCGGCATCGTCAACGACTGGGGGCGGCGCTTCCTCGGCTGGGATCAGCCGGTGCCGTTCCTGTCCCAGGAGTCCACCGCGCTGTGGACGGTGATCGCGTTCGAGGCGTGGCGCTACTTCCCGTTCGCGTTCCTGTTCCTGCTGGCCCGGCTCCAGGCGGTGCCCGGTGAGCTGGAGGAGGCCGCCCGGGTCGACGGGGCGACACCCACGCAGCGGTTCCGGCACATCCTGCTGCCGCAGCTCATGCCGGTGATCGCGCTGATCGGCGTGCTGCGGTTCATCATGACGTTCAACAAGTTCGACGACGTCTACCTGCTCACCGGCGGCGCGGCCGGCACCGAGGTGGTGAGCGTGCGGGTCTACCAGTTCCTCACCGCCCGTACCGACATCGGCGCGGCCGCCGCCCAGGCGGTCGTCCTGGCCGTCGTGTTGCTCGTGTTCGTGGCGATCTACCTGCGCTTCTTCGGCGCGCGACGGGAGGCGTGATGGACCGGGACCGGATCGAGACGGTGAGCCTGCGCTGGCTGCGCCGGCTGGTGATCGCCGGGTTCCTGGTGGTCACGCTGCTGCCGTTCTGGTACATGCTGGTGCTGTCGGTACGCCCGATCGAACGCCTGCTGCTCGAACCCGGCTCGCTCTGGGTGCCGTTCGGCGAGCTGACCGTCGCCACGTACGCCGAGGTGCTGAAGTCCGTCTCCGACGGCGGCCAGGGCTTCCTCACGTTCATCCGCAACAGCGGCCTGGTGGCGCTCGCCGCCACCGCGCTCACCCTGGTGATCGCCATCCCCGGCGCGTACGCGGTGTCCCGTCTGCGGTTCTTCGGCCGCCGGCAGGTCAGCGCGCTGTTCCTGGCGGTCTACCTGTTCCCGTCCATAATCATCGCGATCCCGCTGTTCGTGGTCTTCACCCGGGCCGGGCTGCGCGGGTCGCTGACCGGGCTGGTGCTCGTCTACATCTCGCAGACGCTGCCGGTGTCGGTCTACATGCTGAAGAACTACTTCGAGACCATCCCGGTCAGCCTGGAGGAGTCCGCGGCGATCGACGGCGCCGGCCGGCTCGGCATCATCCGCCGGGTCAGCCTGCCCCTCGCGGCGCCGTCGGTGATGGCGGTCGCGCTGTACGACTTCATGATCGCCTGGAACGAGTACCTGTTCGCGCTGCTGTTCCTGGTCGACCGGCCGGACCGGTGGACCGTGTCGCTGGGGCTGTCCCTGCTCGCCGACGGCGTGGAGGTGCCCAAGACCGTGCTGATGGCCGGCTCGGTCATCCTCACGCTGCCGATCGTGGTGCTGTTCTTCGCCGGGGAACGCCTGCTCACCGAGGGACTCACCAGCGGAGCCGAGAAGGGCTGAGCATCCGTGCCAGGATGATCGGGTGCGAGCATCACGGGAGCGCCGGGCCGGCGCGCGGGCGGCCCGGCTGCTCACCGAGGCGCTCGCCCCGACCGTCCTGGTCACTGCGCTGCCGCTGATCGCCGCCGCCCGGGTCAGCCGCTCGGCGGGCCAGTTCCTGCTCTGGGGCGGCATCGCGCTCACGTTCTGCGCCGTCATCCCGATCGGCGTGCTCGTGCACGGCGTACGCCGGGGACGCCTCACCGACCGGCACGTCGGCGACCGCACGCAGCGGGCCCGGCCGCTGTCGATCGGGCTGGCCTCGGTCGCGGCCGGGTTGCTGCTGCTGGCGGCGGTCCGCGCGCCGGCCGAACTGTTCGCCGTGATCGTCGTGGTCTTCGTGGTCGGCGCGGCCTGCGCGCTGGTGAACCACTGGTGGAAGCTGAGCATCCACGCTGCGGTGGCCGCCGCCACCGTCGCCGTGCTGGTGCCGCTGGCCGGCCCGGCCGCGAGCCTCGGCTGGGTGCTCGTCGCGGCCGTCGGCTGGTCCCGGGTACGGCTGGGCGACCACACCTGGCCGCAGGTGCTGGCCGGCGTCGCGCTGGGCGGGCCGCTCGCCGCCGGCACGTTCCTGGCGCTCGCCTGACCGGTTGCCACAAGATCAGCTACGGTGGCCCCATGGCCAAGCCGACCCGCTGGGTGACCGACACGAAGCCCGGCCACTCGCAGTGGTACGTGGACCGGTTCCGTCAGCTCGCCGCCGAGGGCGCCGACCTGTCCGGTGAGGCGCGGCTGCTCGACGCGCTCGTACCGCCGGGCGCGCGTGTCCTGGACGCCGGCTGCGGCACCGGCCGGGTCGCCGCCGCGCTCGCCGCGCGCGGGCACGACGTCGTGGGCGTGGACGCCGACCCGACGCTGGTCGAGGCGGCCCGCGCCGACCATCCCGGCCCCCGTTTCCTGGTCGCCGACCTGGCCGAGCTGGACCTGGCCGCCCAGGGCGAGGCCGAGCCGTTCGACGCCGCGGTGCTGGCCGGCAACGTGATGGTCTTCGTCGCCCCCGGCACCGAGCGCGACGTGCTGGCCCGCGTCGCCGCGCACGTGCGCCCGGACGGCCTGGTCGTGGTCGGCTTCGGCACCGACCGCGGCTACCCGGTGGCCGACCTGGACGCCGACGCGGTCGCCGCCGGGTTGCGCCCCGAGCACCGCTTCGCCACCTGGGACCTGCGGCCGTGGCGGGACGACGCCGACTTCGCGGTGAGCGTGCTGCGCCGCCCCGCCGGCTGACCGCTGCTCTTTCTCCCCGGCGGATCGCGCGCTCGGCGCTCAGGCGGGCGCGGCGACCGTGCGGGCGGCCTCCGGGTCGAGCGGGCTACCGGCCGGCAGCAGGTCCACCAGGCCCGCCGGCAGCCGCGCCGGGCGCACGCCCGCGTACCCGAGCATGCCCGGCACGTCCGCGCCGGTCAGCGCGTACCGCCGGCCCAGGTCGGTGACCACGCAGATCGCGCCGCCGGTCGCGCCCGGCGCGGGCACCGCCTCCACGAGCGCGCCGCGTCCCGGCTCGACCACCACCGCGTCGGCGAGCCCGGCCCGGCCGCCGGCTGTCCGCGCGGCGGCGTTCGGGTCCGGCGCGATGACGCCCAGGCGCAGCTCGCGGACGCCTGTGTCGTCGCCGGCCCGCGCGCAGAGCGCGCCCTCGTCGGTGGCCAGCCGGGGCGGTACGGCGGGCGGCGCGCTCGCCCCACCGGGCACCAGACCGGGGAGCTTCGGCAGCGCGGCGAACCGGCCGAGCGTGATCGGTTCCGGCTCGCCCTGGCCGGTGCGGGCCAGCAGCAGCGCCGCCTGCAACTCGGTGATGCCGGCCAGCCCGCCGCGCTTGGCGACCGCGTACTGCCGTCCGCCGCCGGAGTTGCGCACCAGGTAGACGTCGCCCACCGTCGCACCGGTGACCCGCTCGGACGGCTCGCCGAGGTCGTCCACCGGCGGCGGGGCCAGGTCGGCGCCGGCCGGCAGCGTGTTCAGCAGCGCCGCCGCCACCGGCACCGCCCGCTCCCGGGTGGCGGCGAGCGCGGCGAGCACCCGGTCCGTGTCGCGCAGCAGGTAGCGCCGGTCGTGCCAGAGCAGGTGCAGGCCGCCGTCCGGGTGCCGGGCGAGCAGGCCCTGGTCGCCGAGCGCCCGGCCGCCGGCGGCCTCCCGCCCGATCAGCAGCACCGAGCGTGCCTCGCCGCGCCCCGCCGCCGGACGCCCGGTCTCCCCGCGCCCGGCCTCGTCGCCCGCCACCGAGCAGAGCGTCCACGCGTCGCGGACGAGCCGGTTCGGCGCGGGCAGCGAGTCCGGCGCGTCGGCGATGCCGAGCGGCAGACCGCGCGGCACCCCCTCGATGGCGCGGCGGCCGACCAGCACCGTCTTCGGCCGCTCCGCCCCGATGATCAGCAGCGCGGAGGCGTAGTTCGACACCGGGTGCAGCTCCTCGTCGCGGTAGACGAATCGCGCGCCCGACTCCTTCTCCACGATCACCGCGCCCGTCTCGCGCCACGAGTCACCGCCGCCGGTGAACAGGCCGTAGAGGGCGACGCCGCCGAGCGCGATCGCCGCGACCAGGACGCTGGCCAGACCGGCGCCGGCCAGCCGGCGGAACGGGGACTGCGGCGGGTCCGTCTCCCGCATGACGAGCGCGGCGACCGCCCGCTGGACGGTGAACTGGTACGAGTGCAGCTGGTCCTGCCGCGACGCCATCGTGTCCCTTCCGCCGGGATCGTCGGCGCACAGGATAAGCACTCCGTCGATGCTCCGGCGACCCTGCGTGTCCCTCACTGACCCTTGGTTGTCGGCCCGCTCCGCCAGTACGCCGAGGTGGCTGGATCCCGCTCACCCGGACCCCGCCACCTCCCCGACCTGGAGTCGATCAAGGCAGCGGCCCGGCACCACCCCCCGGAATGGATACCCCCCGGGGTGTGTTACACATGCCGGAACCTGAAACCGACGGAGGTACTGATGGCGAGCGTGGCGTTGACCACCACCGACTTCGCGGAGACCGTGAACCGGGACGGCATCGTCCTGGTCGACTTCTGGGCCGGCTGGTGCGGCCCGTGCCGCGCGTTCGCGCCGGTCTACGAGAAGGCCAGCGAGCAGCACCCGGACATCGTCTTCGGCAAGGTCGACACCGAGGCCGAGCAGGCCCTGGCGGCCGCCGCCCAGATCCGGTCGATCCCGACACTGATGGCGTTCCGGGACGGCGTGCTGGTGTTCGCCCAGCCGGGCGCCCTGCCGACGGCCGGGCTGGAGGAGCTGATCCGGGCCGTGCGCGACCTCGACATGGACGAGGTCCGGGCCAAGACCGCCTGACGGGTGGCGGCACTGGTACCCCCTGGGGTATCTTCGAGCGCAGGAGGTACGACGTGAATCTTCGACCGGAGATGACAGGCGAGGCGCTGACCCGGCTCAAGCGGGCCCGGGGGCAGCTCAACGCCGTCATCGAGATGATGGAGAACGGCGAGGACTGCCGCGCCGCGCTGACCCAGCTCGCCGCGGTCTCCAAGGCCATCGACCGGGCCGGTTTCAAGATCATCGCCTCCGGCATGCGCTACTGCGACGCCGCCCGCCAGGCGGGCGAGGAGCCGGAGATGACCGAGGAGGAGCTGGAGAAGCTCTTCCTGTCCCTGGCCTGACGGCGCCCGCCTGACCGGCTGAGTCCCGCCCGCGCCGTGTGACAGCGACGCGGGCGGGTAAACACCTGCCTGGAGACCCAGGCCGCAGACTGTCCCACGCATACCCCCCGGGGTATATAGGCAATGAGAGGAAACGGCATGACTCTCGACGTGTCCGTCATCACGACCTCCTCGCTCGGCGACCGCAGCTACCTCGCCTCCGACGGCCGGGTGGCGATCGTGGTCGACCCGCAGCGCGACATCGACCGCGTCCTGTACCTGGCCGGCGCCAAGGGCGTACGGATCACCCACGTGGTCGAGACGCACATCCACAACGACTACGTCTCCGGCGGCCTGGAACTGGCCCGGATCACCGGCGCGCAGTACCTGGTGGCCGCCGCCGACACGGTCGAGTTCGACCGGACCCCGGCCGCCGACGGCGACACCGTGCCGGTGTCCGACACGATGCGGCTGCGGGTGATCGGCACCCCTGGTCACACGTTCCACCACCTGTCGTACGCGCTCGACGAGGCCACCGACGGCGGCTGGACGGCGGCCGGCGTGTTCACCGGCGGCTCGCTGCTGTTCGGCACCACCGGCCGCACCGACCTGCTCGGCCAGCAGTACGCGCACGAACTGGCGCACCACCAGTACGCCTCGGCGCGCAAGCTGGCCGACCTGCTGCCCGACGGCGCGCAGGTGTGGCCCACGCACGGCTTCGGCAGCTTCTGCTCGGCCAGCCAGGCCGACGCCCCCGAGTCGACGATCGGCCGGGAGAAGGAGGCCAACCCGGTGCTGCGGCTGGCCGCCGACCAGTTCGTCACCGAGACGCTGGCCGGGCTGGACGCCTACCCTGCGTACTACGCCCACATGGGCGTCGCCAACGCCGCCGGTCCCGCCCCGGTCGACCTCACGCCGGTGGCCCGCGCCGACGCCGACGAGCTGCGCCGTCGTATCGCCGCCGGCGAGTGGGTGGTCGACCTGCGCCACCGCAAGGCGTACGCGGCCTCGCACCTGGCCGGCACAGTCAGCCTCGGCCTGGACGGGCCGATGTCGACGTGGCTCGGCTGGCTGATCGAGTGGGGTGTGCCGATCACGTTCCTGGCGCAGACCCCGGAGCAGGTCGCCGACGCCCAGCGGGAACTGGTCCGCATCGGCATCGACCGTCCGGCCGCCCAGGCCACCGGCGAGCCCGAGCAGTGGACCGGCGACCCGTCGCAGCTGCGGGAGCTGGCGGTGGCCGACTTCGGCGCGCTCGCCGCCGCGCAGGCCGGGAAGACCCCGGCCGGGCTGCCCGAGCCTCAGGTCGTCCTCGACGTGCGGATGACGAACGAGTGGAAGGCCGGGCACGTCGACGGTGCGGTGCACGTGCCGCTGCCGGACGTGCCCAAGCGGCTCGCCGACATCCCCGCCGGGACCGTCTGGGTGCACTGCGGCTCCGGCTACCGGGCCACCGCCGCCGCGTCCCTGCTCGCCAACGCCGGCCGTGACGTGGTGCTGATCGACGACTCGTACGGCCGGGCCGAGGAGGCCGGCGTACGCATGGCGCCCACCGCCTGACCTCTCCCCGAGCGCCCGGCCGGCGTGTCCCTACGCCGGCCGGCGCCCGAGCCTGCCCGAAAACACCCCGTGAAGGAGACAGAGCATGACCACGACCACCCCCACCACCATCGACGCGGCGACCCTGCGCGAGCTGATCGCCGCCGGCCGTACGCCCCGGATGCTCGACGTGCGCACGCCCGGTGAGTTCGAGGCGGCGCACATCCCCGGCGCGTACAACGTGCCGCTGGACCTGCTCCGGGAGCACCGCGCGGAGCTGCGCAGCCACCTGGACGAGGACGTGGTGCTGATCTGCCGCTCCGGCGTCCGGGCCGGCCAGGCCGGTCAGGCGCTCGGCACCGTCGGCCTGCCCAACGTGAAGGTGCTCGACGGCGGCATGCTGGCCTGGCAGGCCACCAACGCGCCGGTCAATCAGGGCCGCCCGCGCTGGGACCTGGAGCGCCAGGTACGCCTCGTCGCCGGCTCGATCGTGCTCGCCGCCGTCGTCGGGTCGGTGTTCGTGCCCGGCCTGAAGTGGGTCGCCGCGTTCATCGGCGGGGGCCTCACGTTCGCCGCGCTCACCAACACCTGCGCCATGGGCATGCTGCTGAGCAAGCTGCCGTACAACCGCGGCGCGAGCTGCGACCTCGACACGATCGTGGGGCAGTTGCGTGACGGGAGCCGCAAGTGACCACCCTCGCGCTGACGCTGGCCGGCGCGGTGCTGATCGGTGTGACGCTGGGCCTGCTCGGCGGCGGCGGGTCGATCCTCGCCGTGCCGCTGCTGGTCTACGTCGCCGATCTGCCCGCCAAGGAGGCGATCGCCACCTCGCTGCTGGTCGTCGGCGTGACCAGCGCCGTCGGCGTACTGCCGCACGCCTGGGCGAACCGGGTCCGCTGGCGCACCGGGCTCATCTTCGGCGTGGCCGGCATGACCGGCGCGTACGCGGGCGGCCGGCTGGCCGAGTTCGTCCCGGCCGGCGTCCTGCTCACCGGGTTCGCTCTGATGATGCTCGCCACCGCGGTCGCGATGCTGCGCGGCCGCCGGTCCGCCGAGGGCCGCCCGGTGCCGCACGAGCTGCCGATGCTGCGGGTGGTCGGGGACGGCGTGGTCGTCGGCCTGGTCACCGGCCTGGTCGGCGCGGGCGGCGGCTTCCTGGTCGTGCCGGCCCTGGCCCTGCTGGGCGGGTTGCCGATGCCGATCGCGGTCGGCACCTCGCTGGTCGTCATCGCGATGAAGTCGTTCGCCGGCCTGGCCGGCTACCTGTCCAGCGTGCAGATCCACTGGGGTCTGGCCGCCGGGGTCACCGCCGCCGCCGTCGTCGGCAGCCTGCTCGGTGGCCGGCTCGCCGGCCGGATCCCGGCCGACCTGCTGCGCCGGGGGTTCGGCTGGTTCGTCGTGGTGATGGGCGTGTTCGTGCTCGCGCAGCAGTTGCCGCCGGTGTGGGGACTCGCCGTGGGAGCGCTTGCCGTGGCCGGTACGGTCACCATGGCGGTGTGGGGCCGCCGGAGGAGGGAACACAGTGGACAGCAGCGCCTGGGACAGCCGGTACGCCGACACGCCCGGACTGGTGTGGAGCGCTGAGCCCAACCGTTTCGTGGTCGAGTCGGTCACCGGGCTGACCCCCGGGTCAGCGCTGGACATCGCCGCCGGCGAGGGCCGCAACGCGGTCTGGCTGGCCGGTCAGGGCTGGCGGGTCAACGCGGTGGACTTCTCCACGGTGGCCGTCGACCGGGGGCGGGAGCTGGCCGCCGCGCGGGGCGTGACCGTCGACTGGCGGGTCGCGGACGTGACCGCGTACCGGCCGGTGCCGAACAGCTACGACCTGGTGCTGATCAGCTACCTGCACCTGCCCGCGCCGGAGTTCGCCGGGGTGCTGGCCGCGGCGAAGTCCGCGCTGCGCCCCGGCGGCACGCTCGTCGTGGTGGGCCACGACCTGGCCAACCTCTCCGGCGGCATCGGCGGCCCGCAGGACCCGGACGTGCTGATCACGCCGGAGTCGGTGGTCGACGGGCTGGCCGGGCTGCGTGTGCAGCGGGCCGAGACGACCCGCCGGCCGGTCCCGGCCACCGACGGCGGCACAGTCGACGCGCTGGACACCGTCGTGGTGGCCACCCGCCCCGCCGACTGACCGCCGTCCGCCCCCGTTTCGCCGGGCCGGGCCGAGCCCCGGCCGGTAGCATCCGGGGACGGATCGGCGGAGAGGACACCGGGTGGGCGCGCGTTTCGAGGAACTGGCCTGGCGGGAGACGCCGATCGGCGAGATCAGCCTGCGGCGGCGCCGTGACCCGGCACTGGACTCCGACGTGTACGAGGTGAAGCTCGACGACGAGTACCTCATGTCCAGCGCCTTCCCGGTCGCGGAGATCGAACTGGCGCGGCTCGGGCTGGCCCCGCTGACCGGGGACGCGCTGGACGTGGTGGTCGGCGGGCTCGGCCTCGGCTACACCGCGCGTACCGCGCTGGAGGATCCGCGGGTGCGGTCGCTGGTGGTGGTCGAGGCGATCGAGGACGTGATCGACTGGCACCGCCGGGACCTGCTGCCGTTCGCCGCCGGTCTGGCCACCGATCCGCGTACCCGGTTCGTCCGGGCGGACTTCTTCGCCGCGGTCGCCGGCGGCGGCCTCGACCCCGACGAGCCCGGGCGCCGCTTCCACGCGGTGCTGCTGGACGTGGACCACTCCCCCCGCCAGGTGCTGCACCCCAGCCACGCCCCGTTCTACACGGTCGACGGGCTGCGCCGGCTGGCCGCGCTGCTGCACCCGGAGGGCGTCTTCGCGCTGTGGTCGAACGACCCGCCCGACACGGCGTTCCAGCGCACGCTGACCGAGGTGTTCCCGACCTCGGTGGCGCACGTCGTCCGGTTCCCGAACCCGTTGCAGGGCCGGGAGGCGGCGAACACCGTGTACGTGGCCCGGCACTGATCCACCCGGCGGCGCATGGCCGCACGAGCAGCGGGAAAGCGCACGGCCCACCGTACGACGGGAGGCTGGGACATGCGCGCGTTGCTCTGGGTGGTCGGCGTGGTCGCCGGTGTGCTCATCCTGCTCGGGCTGCTGCTGGAGGCGGTCCGCTGGCTCGTCATCATCGGCGTGATCGCGCTCGCCGCGGTCATCATCTTCGGGATCGTGAAGGGCCGGCAGGTGGTGCACCAGCATTCGACCCGCCGACGCTGACCTGCGGAGAGTGTGACCGACCCGGCAACCTACGTAAGCGTAGGTTACCGGGCGGTTAAGTTAGGCTGGGGGCGTCATCCGCGCGACGAGGAGTAACGGCGATGGACGCGACCGCCCAGCGACCCTGGACCCGTAGCTACGCACCCGGGGTGCCGGCTGACATCGCCGAGCCGGACGGCTCACTCGTCGACCTGCTCACCGAGGCGGCCGGACGGTTCGGCCCCCGGGTCGCGCTCGACTTCTACGGCGCCACCACCACGTTCACCGAGCTGGCCGACCAGGTCGCCCGCGCCGCCGAGGCGCTGCGCCGGCTCGGCGTCGGCCCGGGCGACCGGGTGGCCCTGGTGCTGCCGAACTGCCCCCAGCACGTGGTCGCGTTCTACGCCGTGCTGCGCCTCGGCGCGGTGGTCGTCGAGCACAACCCGCTCTACACCGCCGACGAGCTGGACCGGCAGCTCACCGACCACGGCGCAGGCGTCGCGATCGTGTGGGACAAGGTCGCGCCGCTGGTGGCGGGACGCGGCGCCGTGCGTACCGTGGTGTCGGTCGACCTGACCGCGGCGCTGCCGCGGCTCAAGCGGTGGGCGCTGCGGGTGCCGCTGCCGAAGGTCCGCGCCGCCCGGGCCGCGATGACCGCCCCCGCGCCCGGCGCGCTGCCCTGGTCGGAGCTGGTCGCCGCCGCCGGGCCGCTGCCCGCCGGGCATCCCGCGCCGGAGGCCGGGGACGTGGCGCTGCTCCAGTACACCGGCGGCACCACCGGCGAGCCCAAGGGCGCGGTGCTGACCCACCGCAACCTGCGCGCCAACGCCGCGCAGGGGCGGGCCTGGGTGCCGGGCCTGCGCGACGGCGCGGAGACGGTGTACGCGGTGCTGCCGCTGTTCCACGCCTACGGGCTGACGCTCTGCCTCACCTTCGCCGTCAGCATCGGGGCGACACTGGTGCTGTTCCCCCGCTTCGACGCCGACCAGGTGCTCGACGCGGTCCGCCGCCGCCCGCCGACGTTCCTGCCCGCGGTGCCGCCGGTCTACGCGAAACTGGCCAGCGTCGCCCGCGAGCGCGGCGTCGACCTCACCTCCATCCGGTACGCGCTGTCCGGCGCGATGTCGCTGCCACCGGCCACCGTGGAGCTGTGGGAGCAGGTGACCGGCGGCCTGCTGGTCGAGGGGTACGGGATGACCGAGACGTCCCCGATCACAGTGGGCAACCCGGTCGCGCCGACCCGAAGGCCCGGCACCGTGGGCGTGCCGTTCCCCTCCACCGACGTGCGCATCGTCGACCCGGAGGACCCGAGCCGCGACCGTGCGCCGGGCGAGGCCGGCGAGCTGCTGGTCCGCGGCCCGCAGGTGTTCACCGGCTACTGGCACCGGCCCGAGGAGACCGCCAAGGTGCTGCTGCCCGGCGGCTGGATGCGTACCGGCGACATCGTCACCATGGACGCCGACGGCTTCGTGACGGTGGTGGACCGGATCAAGGAGCTGATCATCACGGGCGGCTTCAACGTCTACCCGTCCGAGGTGGAGGAGGCGCTGCGCCGCGTCCCCGGCGTACGGGAAGCCGCCGCCGTGGGAATGCCCACCGACGACGGCGAGGAGGTCGTGGCCGCGGTGGTGGTCGACCCGGCGGTGGCCGGCAGCCCGGAGGCGATCCGGACCTCGTGCCGCACCCACCTGGCCGGGTACAAGGTGCCGCGCCGGGTCGTGATCGTCGACGAGCTGCCGTACTCCCAGATCGGCAAGATCCTGCGTCGCGAGGTCCGCGAACGTCTGCTCGCCGGCCGCTGACCCGCAGGCCCCCTCGCCGGCCGGCGACGAGTGGAACGCCATGGGTGTCATACGCGGCCCCAGACACCCACGGCGTTCCACCGGCGAGTGGTCTCACCGCGGTTGACGCGCCGCTCTGCGCCGGCCGTGTCGGTGCCGCCGCCTACGCTGTGTCGATGGTCGACAGGCGTCAGGTGCTGAACTTCCGCGTCCGGGCTCAACAACTCGACCGAGTGCAGGGCTCGCTCGCCGACACCGCCGTGCTTGACATCGGCGTGCAGGACACCGGTCCCGACGGCGGCCGGTGGGCACTCGCCACGCGCGGCGTGGCCCCGCTGACCGGCGACGACCTGGTCCTGCTCTGGACCGTACGCGGCGCCCCGCACCTCTACCGCCGTACCGACGTGGGCGCAGTGGCCGCCGCGGTCGAGCCGTTCTCCGACGTCGACGCGGGCAAGCGCATCTACGACGCGGCGAAGCCGTTGAAGGCGGCCGGCATCGGCATCGTCGCCGCGCTCGACGAGGTGGCCGCGCGGATGCGGAAGATCGTCCGTGAGCCGACGGTCAAGGGCGAGGTCTCCGGGCGGCTCGCCGACGTGATGCCCGAGCCCTACCTGCGGTTCTGCCGGCCGTGCAACGCGACCCACCTCTACGAGATGCCGTTCCGGCTGGCCGCCGTGCGGGCCGGGTTGGAGCTGCGGCTCGACACGTCACCGCCGATCCTGGAACGCATCCCCGGGTTCCGTCCGGCCGCCGCGCCCGGCGACCGGTTCGACCTCGTCCGCGCCTACCTGCGGCTACTCGGCCCGGCAACCCCGAAGCACGTGGCCGACTACCTCGACGCCCCGGTCAAGGAGGTCAAGGCCCGCTGGCCGCACGACGCGGTCGAGGTGAGCGTCGACGGCGAGACGCGCTGGCTGCTCGCGGCCGACGAGGCGGCGCTGGCGTCGGCGGACGCCACGACGACCCGCCTGCTCGGCCCGTTCGACCTGTTCCTCCAGGCGAAGGACCGGGCGACGCTGGTGCCGGACGCGGCCCGCGCGAAGGAGCTGTGGCCGGTGCTGGGCCGCCCCGGCGCCGTGCTGGCCGACGGCGACCTGGCCGGCACCTGGCGCCCGCGAAAGTCCGGCCGCTCCTTCACGGTCGCGGTTCAGCCGTGGCGCAAGCTTCCGGGCAGCGCACGCGACGCGGTCGTCGTGGAGGCCGAGCGCCTCGCCGCGTACCGGGGTGTGCCGCTGGCCGGCGTCGACTTCGCCGGCTGACCACGCCGCCCGGGCGCTCGTCACGTTCGCGTCGGTGACCGACGCCCGCCTGATCGACGCCTCCGCCCCGCCCGCGCAGGTGACCGACGCCTCCGCCCCGCCCGCGCAGGTGGCCGACGCCGTCGCCGCGCATGTGCTCGCCGAAACTCGCTGTCGGGCCGCCGCGCGCACTGGTAGACAGCCTGAGTGACCGAGCCCCTGACGTTTACCGATCGGCTGCGGCTGATCGACGACCGGTCGGCCGCGTTCCGGGATACGGTCGCCGCCGCGCCGGACCTCGACGCGCCGGTGCCGACCTGTCCCGAGTGGACGCTGTTCGACCTCGCCCGGCACATCGGCGAGGCACGCCGCTCGTGGGCGGCCACGGTCGCCGCCGGTCCCGGGGCGTCCGGGCGGGCTGCGCCCGGCGGTCCGGGCGCACCCCGGGAGCGTACGGCGCTGCGGGACTGGCTGGCCGAGTCGACCGAGCAGTTGCTGGTCGCGCTGCGCGACGCCGGACCCGATCGTGGCTGCTGGACGTGGTGGGACACGTCGCAGTCGCCGCAGACCTGCGGCGCCGTCGCCCGGCACCAGCTCCAGGAGATCACTGTGCACACCTACGACGCCCAGCTCACGGTGGGCGCGCCGCAGCCGATGCCGGTCGAGGTGGCCCTCGACGGCGTGGAGGACTTCCTGTTCACCTGCTGCGCGACCACTGTGCCGTGGCCGTACGAGCCCGCCGTCCTCGACTACCACGTCACCGAGGGCGGATCGTGGCGCACGCGGCTCTCTCCCGAGGGCGCACGGGTCACCCGTCTGCCCGCCGGAGCCGGGGCGGAGCCGGCCGACACCGCCGCCCGTTCCACCGCCGGTGACCTGGTCCTGGCCTCCTACGGCCGGATACCGCTGGACGCGCTCGCCGTCGAGGGCGACCGGCGCGTGCTCGACCGGATCGCGGCGTGGGATCCGGACGCGTAGGACGGCGGCCTGATCGTGGGAGGATGCCCGGTATGCCGGATCGTGCGTTGAGCTTCGGAGCGGCAGCGCAGGCGTACGAGCGGTTCCGGCCCGGCTATCCGGAGGAACTGGCCGACCTGGTGCTGGCGTACGCGGGCCGGCCCGTCCGGACCGCTCTGGAGATCGGCGCCGGGACCGGCAAGGCGACCCGGCTGTTCGCCCGGCGCGGCGTCGCGGTCACCGCCACCGACCCGGACGCCGCGATGCTCGCCGAACTGCGGCGACACGTCCCGGCCGAGGTGCGGGTCCGGCAGGCCGCGTTCGAGCAGTTGCGCGCCGGCGAGCGCCACGACCTGGTGTACGCGGCGGCGGCGCTGCACTGGACCGACCCGGACCGGCGGTGGGAGCGGATCGCCGGGCTGCTCGCGTCCGGTGGGGTGTTCGCGTCGTTCGGCGGGCCGTTGCGGCTGGCCGACCCGGCGCTGCGCGACGCGGTGGCCGCGGCCCGGTCCGAGTTCCTCGCCGACGACGAGATCCCGTCGCCGGACGGGACGCCACCGGAGGCCGGCATGCAGTGGCCCGGCACCGAGCTGCGCGCGTCCGAGTGGTTCACCGACGTGCGCCAGTCGGAGATCGCGCGGCGGATCACGATGAGCGCCGACGACTACGTCGGTCTCCTGTCGACCGTCTCGGCCTATCTCGAACTGCCGCCGCCGGTACGTGAGCAGGTGTTCCGCCGGGTCCGGGACGTGCTGCCCGGCACGGTCGAGGTCACCTCGGACGTCACGGTCCACCTGGCGCGGCGGACGTCGCAGCCCTGATCACCCGGGCCAGGCGGGCCGCCAGACCGGTCCGGGCAGCGGCGGCAGGCCCGCGAAGTGACGGATCACCGGCCGCAGCCCCGGGTGCGGGCCGGTCCGGGGCAGCATGAGGTTGATCGGGTACGCGAGCACCGGACCCGTGATCGGGATGCGGCGCAGGTCGTGGCCGGCGGGCCAGAGGTAGCGGTCCCGGGCGCCGACGAGCGTCGCCACGTCCGCGGAATTCGCGAGCTCGTCGAGGAGCACCTCGGTGCCGAAGTTCGGCCCGGTCGCGTCCACCCACAGGTCGAAGGCGTCGGCGAGTTGCTCGTAGAACTCGCCCCACTCGCTGCCGGGCACGATGCCCGGCACCCGCAGCCGGTGTCCGCGCAGCTCGGACGGTGTGAGCGTGGGCGCGGACGCGAGCGGGTGCCGGGGTCCGGCGAGCAGTTGCAGCGGCGAGTCGAAGGCGCGGACCATCCGTACCTCGGGCGGCAGCGCGGCCGGGTCGGTGACGGTGCGGAACGCGGCGTCGATCTCGCCGGCCCGGACCGCGGCGGCGACCTGCCGGGGGTCGTCGACCCGCAGCGTCACCACGTCGAGGTCGACGCCCGGGTGGGCGCGCCAGTAGTCGTGCAGCAGGACGGCTTGCGCGCTGCGCAGGCCGAGCACGTCGATGCGCGGCGCCCGCGCGCCGGGCCGGACCGCGGCGACCGCGCGGTCCGCGCCGGCGACGACGCCCCGGGCGTGCGGGAGGAACGCCCGGCCGTCGTGTGTCAGCTCGACCCCCCGGGGTGTACGGGTGAACAGGCGCACCCCCAGCTCCCGCTCCAGCGCGGCGATCCGCTTCGACACGGCCTGCTGGGTGACGCCCAGCTCGTCGGCGGCGTGCCGGAACTGGCCGAGTTCGGCCGCCCGCACGAACGACCGCACCGCCTCGCTGTCCACCGGCCCACAGTAGGCGGGCCCAGCCGATGGTTGTGGCGCGCCGGGCGGCGGTTGTTTGCTCCGGCGTCCGCGCGGCCGGTCTGATGCGCGGGGCATCGGTGACGGGGGCGGCGTGCGGAAGCTGGGTTCGGATTTCGGCTTGTTGTGGTCGGCGTACGCGGTGAGCACGTACGGCACATGGCTGGCGTTCGGCGCGTTCCCGCTGATCGCGGTGCGGGTGCTGGACTCGTCGGCGTTCGCGGTGTCGCTCCTGGAGGCGGCCGGGCTGGCAGTGGCGGCGGTGCTGGCGGTCCCGCTCGGGCCGTGGGTGGCCTACCGGCGGAAGCTGCCGGTGATGATCGCGACGGATCTGGTCCGGTTCGCGGCGCTGGCGAGCGTGCCGGCCGCGTACGCGCTCGGGGTGCTGTCGTACGGCCAGTTGCTCGTCGTCGCGGTGGTCTGCGGGACGGCCGGCATCACGTTCACCGCCGCGTCCGGGGCGTACCTGAAGAGCCTGGTCCGGGGTGATCGGCTCCTGGCGGCGAACGGACGGTTCGAGGCGGCGAACTGGGCCGCGACGGCGGCCGGGCCGCCGCTCGGGGGCGCGCTCGTCGGGCTGCTCGGCCCGGTCGTCACCATCACCGCCGACGCCGTGAGCCACCTGCTGTCGGCGCTGGCGGTACGGCGGATCCGCAGCGGCGACACGGTGGCGCCCCGTGACCCGGCGGGCGCCTCCCGCGTCGCCGACCTGGGCGCAGGCTGGCGGTTCGTGCGCCGCGACCCGGTGCTGTGGCGGTTGTTCCTGAACTCGGTGCTGGTCGGTGGCCTGATCATGGCGACCGCGCCGCTGCTCGCCGTGCTCCTGCTGGGTGGGTACCGGGTGGCGGCGTGGCAGTACGGGCTGGTCTTCGGCGTGTCCGCGCTCGGCGGCGTGCTCGGCGCGCGGCTGAGCCCGCGCCTGGTGCGGCGGTACGGACGGCACCGGGTGATGACGGTGTCCGGCTGGCTGCGGTCGACCGTCCCGCTCGGTCTCGCGTTCACCCATCCGGGGATCAGCGGACTGCTGACGGTGATCGCCGTCGAGTGGGTGCTCATCACGTGCATGGGCGTGTTCAACCCGATCTACGCGACCGAGCGCCTGCGCCGGACCCCGCAGGCGCACACCGCACAGGTTCTGACCGCGTGGAGCGTCACCGGCCGGCTCACCCAGGCCGCGCTGATGACCGTGTGGGGCGTCCTCGCCACGGTCGTCGGCCCGCTCGCCGCGATCACCGTGTCCGGGGTGCTGCTGCTCGGCACTCCGCTGCTGCTGCCGACGCGCCGGCACACGCGCGACCCGGAGCCCGCACGCCCGGCCGTTGCGGTCTCGTAGGACCGGCGGCCCGGACGGTCAGGACGCCAGGTAGGCGGTCAGCCGGTCGGCGAGCAGACCCGGGTGACTGAGCGCCACCGCGTGGCCGCCGTCGATCTCGTCCGGAACCACGCCGAGCCGGTCGGCGGCCACCCGGCGTTGAAAGTCGGCGGGGAAGAACTGGTCGTCGCGGCCGATGAGCACCGCCGTCGGCACGGCCGGCCAGGTGGCCAGCGGCCACGGCTCGTCCCACTCCGCGCTGACCTGCTCCCGGCCGTGCGCCGGCGCCCGGGCGACGATCTCGGCCGGCACGCCGTTGTAGAACTGCTGCTCCTCGCTGAGCCCTTCCGGCTCGCGGTAGCCGGTGTTGCCCCACCACTCCCCCGGCCTCTCACCGGGCCGCGGGATCATCGGGGTGAGCAGGACCAGCAGCCGCACCGGCAACCGGTCGGCGACAAGCGGTGCGGTGAACGCGCCGTACGAGTGCCCGACCACCACGAGGTCGTCGCGGCCGCCGACGGCGTCGACCACCGTCCGGCGGAAGTCGGCGAACCGCGCCGACCGGTCACCGATGGGCAGCTCCGGCACCACCGCATCGTGGCCCCGGGCGGCCAGCTCGGGAACCACCAGATGCCAATCCCACGCGCTGCCTCCGCCGCCGTGTATGAGTACGAACGTCGTCATGCCCGGACCCTCCCACACCGGTACGACATGCAGTGGCCGTCAGTGCGGACACGCCCGGGGCACCCGGGCGGCCCGCAGCTCGTCGCGGAACGCCTCGATGCGGGTGACGACCTGACGCCGCCCGATCGTGTTCTCGATCCGGTCGAGGTAGAGGCAGCGGGCGGCGAGCCGGGGCGGGCCGGTGCCCCGAGACCGCCCGGTCGAGGCGCGGCCCGGGGCCGAGGGCCGCTCGCTCAGACCGGGCGGCCGAACGTGACCGCCTCCCGGACGAGCCGTGGCGCCTTCTCCGCCAGTTGCGCGTCCGGCCGCGCGCCGAGCGCGTCGTTCACTGTGGAGAAGGCCAGCCGGAACGCGATCAGCGTGGTCGCCTCGAAGATCTCCCGGTCGCTCAGGCCGGCCTCGCGCAGGCGTCGCGTGTCGGCCTCGGTGGTGGCGTTCGGGTCCGTCACGACCCGGCGGGACCAGTCCGCGAGCGCCGTCTCACGCTCCGACAGGTCCGCCTCGTCGCCGCTCAGCACCGCGGCGGCTGTCTCCTCGTCGCTCATCCCGGCCAGCCGCGCGCCCCAGGCCAGCGAGCAGTACGAGTCGCCCCGCGCGGCGGCCGTGGCGGCGACCAGCACCGCCACCTCACGCGAGGACAGCGTGGACTCGGACAGCAGCTCGGTGCGGGTGTTCTGGAACGACATCAGCACGTCGGGTCGCCAGCACCAGACGCGGGTGAGGTTGTTGACGTAGCCGTCGGAGGCGAGGTCGTCCTCGTAGGCGGCTTTCGCCGCCGGGCTCTGCGGCGGTTCGGGAAGGAAGGCGGCATTCATGCGGGCAGTCTGCGCCACCCGGGCGCCCCCCACAGGCTGATCAACGACAGTACGATCCGCGAATGATCCGGGCGGTCTTCTTCGACGTGGGCGGGACGATCCTCGACGAGACGCGCGAGTTCGCGACCTGGGCGGACTGGCTCGGCGTGCCCCGGCACACGTTCTCCGCGGTCTTCGGCGCGGTGATCGCCCGCGGGCTGGACTACCAGGAGGTGTTCCGGGCGTTCCGGCCGGACTTCGACCTCACCGCCGAACTCGCGCGCCGGGTCGCGGCCGGCGACCCGGAGTCGTTCGGCGCCGACGACCTCTACCCGGACGCGCGGGCGTGCCTGGCCGCCCTGCGGGAGCAGGGATTGCGCGTCGGCCTGGCCGGCAACCAGCCGGAGCACGCCGAGGCGACGCTGCGGGCGCTGGACCTGGCGGTGGACGTGATCGGCACGTCGGCGGCCTGGGGCGTGGCAAAACCGGCGCCGGAGTTCTTCGACCGGGTCGTCCGTGAGGGCGGCGGCGACGCGTCGGCGATCCTGTACGTCGGCGACCGGCCGGACAACGACGCCGCCCCGGCGATGGCCGCCGGCATGACCGCGTGCCTGATCCGGCGCGGACCGTGGGGCCACATCCTCGACATGCCGGACGTCGCCGAACGGTGCCTGTTCCGCATCGACTCGCTGGACGAGCTGCCGGCTCTGGTCGCGCGGCACAACGCGGCGGGCGGCTAGGCCGGTCGCGGACGTCGTGACCGCACCGGCCGGCGCCGGGCGTTGTGCCGGGCCGCCCGGTCGCCCTAGCCTCGTCGTCGAAGGCATCGACGGCGATCGGGGGACGCCATCAGCGACGACGACACCGGGCGCGGCGGCCTGCGCAGGTTCGCCGCGAACGTGATGACGAACGTCCTCGCGAACCTCATCGCGGCGGCGATCATCTACGTGCTCGCCGCGGCCGCCGGGCTGCTCCCGCGCGACCCCGCGCTGATCCTCGCGGCGCTGCTCCTCGTCAGCGTCGCCGCTGCCATGGTTCTGCTCGTCCTCATAACCACGAACGCCTTCGCCGACAAGGCGGACATCCTCGGCGGGTGGATGGCGATCGCCCTCGGTGCGCCGATCCTGACCTCGGCCGTGACGTACGCGTTCCGTGAGCGCGATCCGGCGGCGGGGATCGTGGGCGGGCTGATCGGCGCGGGGCTCGCCGGCGCAGGCGTGGCGATGCTGGTGGCCGGACGGCGGATTCGGCGGGCGGCCGACCCGTCGCCCGACGGCGGCCGGCGGGCGGCTGAGCCGCGCGCCCGGCCTTAGCGTCGTACCCCTGGCATAGCCTTCCGGCCATGGCGAGCGACGAGCTGGACGAGCTGATCGTGCCCGACGCGGACGCGCTGCGCGCGTGGCTGTCCGCCAACCACGACACGTCGCCCGGTGTCTGGCTCGCGCTGGGCCGTAAGGGCGGCACGATCACCACGCTGACCTGGCAGCAGGCGGTCGACGAGGCGCTGTGCTTCGGCTGGATCGACGGGCAGGGCCGCAAGCGCGACCACGAGAGCTCCTGGATCCGGTACACCCCGCGCCGGGCGCGCAGCTCCTGGTCGCAACGCAACGTCGCGCACGTGGCCCGGCTGGAGTCGGAGGGCCGGATGACGCCGGCGGGCCGGGCCGCGGTGGAGGCCGCGAAGGCGGACGGCCGGTGGGCGGCGGCCTACGCACCGCCGTCGGAGGCCGAGGTGCCCGCCGACCTGCTCGCCGCCATCGCGGCCGAGCCCGCTGCCCAGGCCATGTTCGACGTTCTCACCAGTGCCAACAGGTTCACGCTCATCCACCGGCTCAACGCGGTCAAGCGCGCGGAGACCCGGGAGCGGAAGATCCGCGAGTTCGTCGCCATGCTGGCCCGCCACGAGACGATCCACCCGCAGAAGGCGAAGCCCTCGACCACGCCGTGACGTCGCGGGCGCCCCCGCCACGTCTCACGAGTTGTCGAGGACGAACGCGCGCATGAGCGCGGCGCACTCGGCCGCGTGCGTCTCCAGCAGCAGGTGGCCGCCGTCGTAGATGTGCGCGTCCATCCGGTCGAGCGCGCGGTGGTACGCGAGCACCTCGTCCACGTCGAAGTACGCGTCGTGCCGGCCCCACAGCACGAGCGCCGGTGGCTGGTGGGCGCTGTGGTACCCGGCGATCTCGCCGAACCGGGCGACGTGGGCGGCGTAGTCGGTGAACAGCGCGAACTGCGCCTCGACGTTGCCGGGCCGGGTCATCCGTTCCCAGTCCAGGTGCCACGCCTCGGGCGCCTGCAACGGGCGTACGTGGTCGGGCAGCCCGGCGAGGTACTGGTCCCGGGTGCCGTCGAAGGTCAGCCAGTCCGGCAGCGCGGCGCGCGTGGCCTCGCCCAGGTCGGCCCAGTACGCCCGCGCGGTGTCCCACTGCGCGCCGAGCCCGTCGGCGTGCGCGTTGCCGCTCTGCACGATCAGGCCACGGATCCGTCCCGGGGCGCGGGTGGCCAGGTGGTATCCGACCGGCGCGCCGAAGTCGTGCAGGTAGACGAAGAAGCGGTCCACGTCGAGCCGTCCGAGGAGGCGCTCGACCGTCCACGACAGGTTCTCGAACGTGTAGTCGTACTCGGCGACTGTGGGCGACGAGGACATGCCGAAGCCGGGCAGGTCGGGCGCGAGCACGTACGCGACCTCGGCGAGTGTGGGCATGACCTCGCGGAACGTGTGCGACGAGCTGGGGAAACCGTGCAGCAGCAGCACCGCCGGGTCGCCGGGGCGGCCGGCCTCGCGGAAGAACACCTCCAGACCGTCGACGTCGGCGTGCCGGTGGCGGATCTTCTGACTGGCGTGCATCACCTCATCCTGGCCGCCCGGCCGCGCCCGTACTGCCGAATCGCCGCGGCCCGGGACCATGACCGGCGGCTGAACAGGGGTGAGCCGGGCGTACGCTCGAACGAGCCGACGGTGGGAGGTCGCCCGCGATGCCCGTCCAGTAGGAGGCCGGCTGGCCCGCGAGTTCGGCGTCGGACAGGTTCGGCGTCGTCATGGTGGTCTACCTCCGGCAGTGGTCGGGTGCCCACGACGCCAGGACCTCAACCACACTTCAGATCAAGGCGCGAGGGGCATCGCGTTCCGGCCGGTCCCGGCATGATGAGCCGATGCGGGTAGCGATGGCGACCGACGCGGGGCATCCGGGCCGGGCCAATGAGGACTTCGCCGGCGCCGTACCGTGCGGCATGGTCCTGGTCGACGGCGCGGGCGGCATCGCCGGCGCGGACGAGGTCTGCCACCACGGCATCGCCTGGTACGCGACCCGGCTCGGCGGCGCGCTGCTCGGTGCGCTGTCCCAGGATCGGAGCCTGCGCGACGTGCTGGCCGAGGGCATCGAGCACGTCACCGACGCGCACCGCGACACGTGCGACGTCGCCCATCCGATCAGTCCGTTCGCGGCGGTGGCGATGCTCCGGTTCTCCGGTGGGACCGTCGAGCACCTGGTCCTCGGCGACGCGGTCGCGCTGGTCGGCCGGGCCTCTGGTGAGCCCGTCGCCGCCCATGATCCGCGTGAGGTGGTGATCGCGCGGTCCTTCGAGGAGCGGCTGAAGGACGTGCCCGAGGGCGGCGACGAGTACCGGCGGCTGCTGATGGAGCTGCGGGCCCGGCGGAACAGTCCGGGCGGGTTCTGGGTCGCCAAGGACGACCCGCGGGTGGCCGGCGAGGCCGTCACCGGCGAGTGCCCGGCCGACGACGTCCGCGCGACGGCTCTGCTCAGCAACGGCTCGAGCCGCCTCGTGGACACCTTCGGCCTGACCGGCTGGCCGGGGCTGCTGCGCCTGCTGGAGACCGACGGTCCCGCCGAGGTCGTCCGCCGGGTGCGCGAGGCCGAGGCGCGCGAGGGCGTCGCCACCGACGACGCCACGATCGTCTGCCGGTACTGACCGGCGCGGCAACCCGCGTGCGCGGGTCCGCAGTCCTCGTGTTGACTGCGGCGATGGACCGTCAACGCCTGAGCAGCATCGCGCACTCGCACCACCCGATCGCGGCCCCGATCTCCGGTCTCAACCTCAACCGGCTGCTGCGCCGGGCGGGCCGGCGGCCGGCGGCCCGGATCCTCGATCTCGGCTGCGGCGAGGGCGCCTGGGCGTTGCAGGCCCTCGCGCACTACCCGGACGGGCACGCCGACGGCGTGGACCTCAGCCCGTACGCGCTCGAACGCGCCGCCGAGGCCGCCGCCGAGCGCGGCCTCGCCGACCGGCTCACGCTGCACGAGCGCGACGCCCGGTCGTACGTGCCGGACGGCGACTACGACCTGGTGCTCTGCGTCGGGTCGACGCACGCGTTCGGCGGCTTCGGTGGAGCGCTGGAGCTGGCCGGCCGGCACGTGAACCCCGACGGCATCCTGATGGTGGGTGAGGGATTCTGGCAGGTGCCGCCGACGCCGGACGCGCTGGCGGCGCTGGGCGCGAAACCGGACGACCACGCCGACCTCGCCGGTCTGGTCGACGCCGCCGGGCAGGCGGGCTGGGCCCCGGTGTACGCGCACGTCAGCGACACGGCCGAGTGGGACGACTACGAGTGGTCGTGGACCGGTTCGCTCACCGAGTGGGCGCTGGACAACCCCGGTCACCCGGACGCCGCCGGGGCGCTGACGGCCGCCCGCGAGCACCGTGACCAGTGGCTGCGCGGGTACCGGAACATGCTGGGCTTCGTGACGTTCGTGCTGCGCCGGATCTGAGAGTCGGAAGCCCCGGTACCGTGGACCCGCACGTCGTCGCGGGGCAGCGCTCCCGCCGTCCAGAACACGAGTCCGGTGGGTGGTCCTCGGTGCCGATGCAGATCCGTTTCGCCGTACCGGCCGATCCCGCCTATCCGGCCCGCGTGGCCGCCGCGCTGGCCGCCGCCCGGCTGCGCCGGTTCGGCTACATCGGCGCGGCCCTGGCCGCGATCGGGGTGATCGGGTGGGTCGCCTCGCAGGCGTCGGAGCGGGGTGGCCGCTTCGCGTCGCTGTGGACCGCGTTGATCGTGGCCGGCGTGCTGTCGATGCTGTACGCGCCGTGGGTGCGGTGGCGGGCCCGGCGCCGCTCCGGCGGCTACGCGGTCGAGGGCGGCTACGACATCGACGACCGCAACATCATGATGCGCAGCGGTTCGGAGTCCGGCGGCATCGCCTGGGACGGCGTCACGCGCGTCACCGAGACCCCTGACTTCTGGATCGTGTACGTCGGGCGGATGCCGGCCACGGTGATCCCCCGCTGGCTGATGTCCGCCGAGGACGCCGGGACGTTGCGCGCCTTCATGGCCGAGCGGCAACTACTCGGCGACCGTTGACCATGTATTGATCGGCTGTATATGTTGCCTCGGTGAGTGAGATGCGCGAGGCGACCTTCCTGATCCTGACCGCGCTGGCCGACGAGCCGCGCCACGGCTACGGGATCATCCAGGAGGTCGCCGGCCTGTCCGGCAGTCGCGTCAACCTGCTGCCGGGCACGCTCTACGCCGCCCTGGACCGGCTGGTGGCGCAGGGCCTCGTCGAACTCAGCCACGAAGAGGTGGTCGACGGCCGGCTGCGCCGCTACTACCGGCTGCGCGCCGACGGCCGGGCCGAACTGGCACGCCAGACCGAGCGGCTGCGGCAGCTCGCGTCCGCCGCCGAGACCCGGCTGCGCGCTCTGCGCCCTCGCCCCGCCTGACCCCCGCCGTCGCGGCACCGTAGGGAGAAACCCATGCACCGCTGGCTGCTGCTGGCCTACCCCCGTGACTATCGCCGCGCGCGCGGGGCCGAGATCCTGGAGACGGTACGGGACGTCGGTTCGGCCCACCGGCGTGGCCGGGTCGCGGCGAATCTCGTACGTCATGGTCTGCGCGCCCGGCTGGGACGGCCGGCGAGCCGTTCCGTGGTGGCCTGGGCTGCGGTCTTCGCGGTGGTCTGCGGTTTGTTCGCCGCGTCGTTCGGCACCTGGCTCGCGTGGCTCGGCTCCCGCCCGCTCGACCACCGGGACCTGGCCGCCGTGGTCGGGCAGCTCTACCCGGACCGGCAGGTCAGCCACCTCGACCAGGACGACCCGCCCGCCGTGTTCCTCATCTACGGCCACCCGCTCGGCGAGGATCTCCTGTCCGAGCTGCTGCTCGGCGACGGCGGCGAGTACGCGCTGGCCGAGCTGACCGCGTCGTTCGACCAGGCACCGGCCGGCGGCCTCACCGACCTGCGGCAGCGCCTGGACGCCGCCGGGTGGGAGCGGAGCGCGCCCGTCCACACCGACGCGTACGGCTGCGTCCCCGGCAGTCCGCAGTGCGACCCGGCGTCCATCCCCTCCGACATCACCGTGTACGCCGATCGCGGCGACCACATCCTCGCCGTGCAGATCAACGCCGAGGGCTCGATGAGCCTCGCCCTCAGCCGCGCCACCCCCGCCGCCGCCTACCTCGCCGGTCTGCTCGCCTTCGCGCTGGGCACGCTGGGCGGCTGGGTGCTGTTCGGCTGGGCCAGCCGCCGCACCGAGGGACGGCACCCGCTGGTGCAGGGCCCGGCGAAGGTCCTGTACGGCGTCGCGATGGTGTTCTGGGCCGCACCGATCCTGCTGAGCGCGCCGCTGATGCTCACGCACCACCTGAGCGAGCCGCATCCCCGCTGGCACGTGCCGTGGGAGTGGCTCGGCCAGCCCACCCTGTCGCTGCCGTTCCTGCTCGGCGCGGTCCTGCTGCTCCTCGCGCTGGGCCTGGCGGCGCTGCCGCACCGGCGCCCGGCGGGCCGTACGCTCGCCGGGGCACCAGACCCGGCGGTCTAGCGGCGTGCCGGGTCAGCTCGCCGGGCATCGCGTGCCGGGGGCGGGCACCGTCAGGTCGACGAGGTACCGGTCCACCACGGCGGTCGTGCAGTCGTTGCGCTGGTAGGTGCCGTGGCCCCAGCCCTCGTAGGTGACCAGGCGTCCGTGCCGGCCGAGTTGCCGGGCGACGTTCACCGCCCAGGCGTAGCCGGTACGGGGATCGTGCCGGGCGTTGAGCAGCAACAGCGGCGTGCGGGTGTGCACGTTCAGCTCGTGCGGCGGATTTCGGACCGGGGACGGCCGGCCCAGGCAGGTCTGCACGGCCAGCAGACCGGCGCCGTACCGGACGTCCGGGGCGGCGGCCCTGGCTTCCCGGACCAGGCCGGCGTACTCGGCGTAGTCGCGTACCTCGGCGGGCCAGTCCGCGCAGAACGCCGCGACCGAGATCGAGAGATTCACCTTCGGTGGCGGCGTACCGGCGTCCATGTCCCGCACGATCGCGGCGAGTTGCGGCCAGCGCGGGCCGGCGAGCATACCGAGCGCCACGGCGGTGACGTCGAAGGCGGTACGGGGGGCATATTCCCCACGGTCCGCGCGGGCCAGCACCCGCGCCCACACCGATCGCACGTCCCGTTCGTGGAGCACACAGTCCGCCGACCTGTCGCACCAGGACACGAACTCGTCGAACGCGTCCTGCAACGCGGCGGCCTGCGTCCGCACGAAGGACCGCACGTCGAGGCTGTGGTCGAACACGCCCTCCAGCACGACGGCCCGCACGTGGCCGGGGTACCGCTCGGCGTACTGCTGGCCCAGCAGGGTGCCGTACGAGCTGCCGTGGAAGGACAGCCGCCGCTCCCCCAGCGCACGCCGTAGCGCGTCGAGGTCACGGACGGTGCTGAGCGTGTCGGCGTGGTCGAACACCGGGCTGGTCGGGCGGCACCGGCTCCACAGCGCCCGGTTGTAGGCCACGGCGGCGTCGAAGTCGGCCTGGCCGGCCAGCGGGACGGGCGGCCTGCGCAACGCCGGATCCGGCGTGCAGACGGGCGCGGCGGTGCGGGCCACGGTACGCGGGTCGAAGCTGACCAGGTCGAACCGGTCCAGCAACTCGCCGCTGAACCGGTCGCCCCTGCGGATGCGTTCCACCCCCGAGTCGCCGGGCCCGCCCGGCCCGAACACCAGCGTGCCCACCCGCTGCTCCGGCAGGCGCGCGGACCGGCGTGCCACGGCGAGGTCGAACGCCGGGCCGTTCGGCCGGGCCCAGTCCACCGGCAGCCGGAGCCGGGCGCACCGCACGCGCTCATCCGGCGGGACGCCCGGCAGGTCGTCGGCGCACTCGCCCCAGACGAGCCGCTGCGACGGAAGACCGGCGCGCGCCGCGCCGGGCAGTCCCGCCAGGACGGTGAGCGCGGCCAGAGCGACGGCCATGGTACGTCGGAACACGGCACCTCCCGGTGTCTGGATGCTCATCGATTCTTCAGCGGCACCCCACCCGAGTCCCATACGGAAACGCCCCGATATACCCGTCGGGCCTTCCCCCGAGGCCGTCCCGAGTGTCGCATCGACGGAGGTGAATCAGCATCTGCCGGCCGGGCGCTCGCGGGGGCATCGGGCCGGGTGCTAGCGGTCTAGCATCGGGCGATGACCTCGTCCTTGGACCGCCTGCCGAAGATCAGCGCACCGGCCACGCGGGCGCTGACCGCCGCCGGCTACACCACGTTGCGCCAGCTCGCCGGAGTGCCGCGCGCGGAGCTGGCCCGCTTGCACGGCATGGGACCGAAGGCGCTGGGCGTCATCGAGGCCGCCCTCGACGAGCACGACCTGCGGCTGAGCTGACGCCCGGCAGCACGGCCAGGAACGGGGTGATCCCTGTGCCGCTCGGGCGGCTCCACCATCTGATCGTCGACTGCCCGGATCCGATGGCCGAGGCGCGGTTCTGGAGCGCGGTCCTCGGCGACCCGATCACGTACGCGGACGACGACTTCACCGTGGTGTCGGCGAGTACGGCGGCGTCCGGGCTGGCGTTCCAGCGCGCCCCCGGGCTGACGCCGTCGACGTGGCCGGATCCGGCCGTGCCGCAGCAGATGCACCTCGACGTGATGGTCGACGACCAGGACGCGGCGGGCGAGGCGGTGCTCGCCCTGGGCGCACGGCGGTTGCCGGGCGACCACGTGTACGCCGACCCGGCGGGCCACCCGTTCTGCCTGATCCGGCGCCCCACCTGGGCGTCGCCGGTGGGCGGGTCCGCGTGACGCCCCGAGATCGGGCGTCGAGGCTCCGCGCGCTTCACGCACCCCGGCGGCCCTTGGCACAGCTGGACCGCGAGCTGGCAGGGCAAGGACCTACGGCTGCTGCGAGGACTCCTGGTAGGAGATGAACTCCAGCAGGCTTCCGTCCGGGTCGCGGAAGTAGACGCTGGTCCCGGCGCCACCGGCGCCGACCCGCCGGACCGGTCCCGTCTCCACCTCGACGTCGTGCCGCCGCAGGTGCGCCACCGCCTCCTCGATCGGCCCCGCCCAGACGAAGCAGATGTCGCTGTTGCCCGGGCGGACCGGGACTCGGGCGACGTTGCCGCCGAGGTCGAGACCCGGCCCGTGCACGCTCAACTGGTGAGGGCCGATCCGGAAGGCGACGCGGTCGCCGCCGACGCCGATCACCTCGGCGCCGACGACGTCGCGATAGAAGTCGGTGGCGGCCCGCCAGTCGGACACGGCGATGACGACGTGGTCCAGTCCGGTCACGGGCGTCATGCGTCCACCCTATGAGCTCGGCGGTGTCCGCAGGTGCCGGCCGAAGAACCGGTTCGCGGACTCCCCCTCGAACCGCGGTACGCCCGTGTGCCCGCCCATGTTGGCGTGCAGCGTCTTCTCCGCCGAGCCGAAGGCGTCGAACAGGTCCAGCGCCATCTGCCGGTCGTTGCCCTCGTCGTCCCACTGCAACAGGACGTGCAGCGGGATGGTGACCCGCCGCGCCTCGGCGAACATCGCTCGCGGCACGAAGCTCCCGGCGAACAGGACCGCGGCCGCGATGCGCGGTTCGACCACCGCCAGCCGTACGCCGATCGAGATCACCCCGCCGGAGTAGCCGACCGGACCGCCGATCTCCGGCAGTGCGAGGAGGGCGTCCAGCGCGGCCCGCCACTCCGGGACCGCCTTCTCCACCAGCGGCAGGACGAGCCGGTCGACGATGTCGTCGGTGACCGGCTCGCCTGCCGCCAGTGCCCGCCGCAGGTCGGCGCGGGCCTGCTCGGCGGCGGCGGCGGACGCGGGCCGGTCCCCGCCGCCGGGCAGTTCGAGGGTGGCCGCCGCGAAACCCTGCGCCGTGCAGTCGCGGGCCCGGGCCACCAGCCGGGGGTACATCCGGCGCAGTCCGCCCGGGTGGCCGAGCAGGATCAGCGGGGCCGACGTGGGCGCGGATGCGGGCGTCCACAGGATGCCCGGGATCTCGCCGAGGGTGAACTCACGTTCGCGGACGCCGTCGGCGAGGCGCTGGTCGGAGACGAATCGCATGGTCGTGCCTTTCGGGAGTGCGACGGCGCTCCCGGACGACCTGTCGCCCGGCCGTGACCCCCGAGGGGAGCACCCATGTCGATACTGCGGTCACGGGTACCACCTCCCTCGTTCTCCGGCACGGCCATCGGCAAGTTAACAGCGCTCGCCGGGACCGCCAACCGGTTTTCGCCGCACCCGGCCATCCGACGCGCACCGAGGGGAAGCGACTCGTTCCCGAGTTCACGCAAGCGGGCCGGGCGTCGTTCCCGGTGCGGTTCGACGACTGCCGCGACCTGGGTAACGATCATGGAGGGCCTGGCTGCCGTCCGGGTGCCACGCCCACCCCGTCATCGCGTCGACTTCGGACCTGTCACCGGCCCGCCGCGCGGAGCATCGCCTCCGTCTCGGGGTCGGGCATGATCTCCCGGACCTCCTGGGCGCAGCGGCACGAGACGGCGATCTTGGCAGCCCACTTCAGCGCCTCGTCGCGTGAGGCCACGTCGAGGACCACGAAACCGCCGATGACCTCCTTGGTCTCCGGGAACGGCCCGTCGGTGACCGACCCGTCCGTACCGACGATGCTCGCCTGCTGGCGTTCGAGCCCGGTGCCGTACACGAACACGCCCGCGTTCACGGCCTCCTGGATGACCGCGTGCGCGTCCTTGCCCACCTCGGGGATCTCCTCGACGGGGATGTGGTCCATCGCGCCGTCGTTGAACGAGATCAGGTACCGCGGCATGCCATGACTCCCTTGTCCGGGCGGCCCGGTCAGGCCGCCTCTCACCCGTACTACGAACGAGCCGCCCGGTATCCGACGTCATGGACCCAGTGGGTCCAGTCGTTGTGCGACCGGCGCGGGGTGTCGGGTGAGGAGGGCGGTTCGCTGATCACCGAGAGGCGGAAACCCGCGCCGGTGAACGCCTTCGTCATCGCGTGCAACGGCCGGTGCCAGTAGGTGAGCGTGGCCCGCTGCCCGTCGAAGTGACGAAACCGTCGTAGTGGTCCGGCCTCATCGCACGTCCTCCTCAGGGATGGGCACGGCGGTGCCGGTCACCGCGATCCCGGCACCTTGTCCGGCGGGGATGCCGACGGTGAGCAGGCTCGGACGCCCCATGTCCTCGCCCTGCCGCACGGTCACGGTCGCGGGCGGCTGCACCAGGCCAAGCTCGCGCAGGTAGCCGCCGAACGCGGCGGCCGCCGCCCCCGTCGCGGCGTCCTCGACCACACCGCCGGGCGGGAACGGGTTACGCGCGTGGAACACCAGCGGGGACTCCCGGTGCACCAGGTCGATCGTCGTCCAGTCACGGTCGGCCATCAGCGCGCTCAGCGCCGCCATGTCGTAGTCCAGGTCCGCCAGGCGCTGCCGGGTCGCGGCGGCCACGATCGGATGCCAGGCCCCGGCGTACGCGACACGCGGCGGCAGCGTCGCGTCGAGATCGTCCGGCGACCAGCGCAGTGCGGCGAGCAGCACCGCGAGGTCCTCGGCGCTCAGGGGTTCGGTGCGCGGCGCGACGCTGGTCAGCGTGGCGGTGGTGGTGCCGTCGGCCTGCACGCTCGTGGCGACCTCGACCAGTCCGGCGCGGGTGTCCAGGTGCAGCACGCCGGGGCCGTGCCGCTCGGCGTACGCGACCGCCGACGCGATCGTCGCGTGGCCGCAGAACGGCACCTCCGCCTTCGGGCTGAAGTAGCGCACAGTGAACCGGCCGTCCCCGCCCGCGGGCACGAGGAACGCCGTCTCGGAATAGCCGACCTGCGCCGCCACCTGCTGCATCTCGGCGTCGCCCGCACCGGTGGCGTCCAGGACGACACCGGCCGGGTTGCCACCGGCGGGGTCGGCGGTGAACGCCGCGTATCGGAGAACGTCCATGATCATGAGCCTAGCGCCGGCCGTCCGGCTCGTGTGCCCCGTGACCGGCTCACGGCGACACGGGGCCCCGGAGCGATCGATGCGGAACTAGTCTCCGGTCATGAGCGGCTTCGAGATCACTGCGATCGGCACGGTCCGCAACGACCGGACGGACATCCAGCACAGCGACAACTGGGGTGCCGTCCGCAGCACGATCGTCGTCGACGAGCGCTTCGGCGAAGCATGTCTCCAGGGCCTGGAGGAGTTCTCCCACGTGGAGGTCCTGTTCGTCTTCGACCGGTTCCCGGACGACGGCGACCACCGCGAGCCCCGCCCCTACCGGGGCCGGGCCGACCTGCCGCCGATGGGCGTGTTCGCCGGCCGTGGCCCCCGCCGGCCGAACCGGATCGGCGTGACGTGCTGCCGGATCGAGTCCGTCGACGGCCGCGAACTGACGGTGGTGGGCCTCGACGCCGTGTCAGGCACGCCCGTCATCGACCTGAAGCCGGTGCTCGAGGAGTTCGTCCCCGCGAACGTCCGGCAGCCGGAATGGGTCAGCAGCATGATGTCCGAGTACTTCCAGCCGTAGCAGGTCTCTGCCTGCCTCCCGGACCACGCTGCCGGGTCTGGTGAAGCACGCGACCCTCGTCGAGAAGGTCTGGTTCGACGAAGCCCGATCGCCGGCGTCACCCGCCGGCGGCCTCGTCGGGGTCACCGGCGAACGAGTCGGGGGCACGCATCCGCCACGCGTCGGTGACCAGCTCCGTCAGACGCTCGACGCCGACGTGCGCCAGCCGCAGCATGACCAGCGGTGACCCGTCGTACGCAGGCGTGGTGAAGAAGAGGTCGGGCTCGCCGAGGAGCAACGCCTGCTTCTCCGCCTCGTCGCCCACGTACAGCACGGCGATGTCGGTGCGAATACGCCGCGGTCTGCCGGGCGTCCGCTCGGGATAGGACCAGACGAACCCCTTGCCCGCGACCCGGAAGTCGAAGCCGTCACTGTCGATCTCGACCACGTGGGGCAACGACAGCGCCACCCGGCGGACGTCGTCCGCGTCAACCATGACGGTCACCAGGGGACACCGCCTTCCACACCGGCACAGCCTAGCCGCCGCTCCGCCCCGCGGTGGGCAGGCCACCAGCGCCCGGTCACGACCCCGGCCGTTCCCGAAGGTCAGATGGTGAATCCGCCGTCGACGTTCACAGTCGCCCCCGTGACGTAGCGCCCGTCCGGGCCGGCGAGGAACGCCACCGCGGCGGCCACGTCGGCCGGCTGCGCGTAGTGGCCGAGCGCGGTGAACCCGTTGATCGTGTCGGCGTTCGGACCGTCGGCCGGATTCAGCTCGGTGTCCGTGGCACCGGGGTTCACCAGGTTCACGGTGATCGCCCTGCCGCCGAGTTCGCGCCCGAGCGCCTTGGTCAGGCCGATCAGGGCGGTCTTGCTCATCGCGTACAGCGAGAAGCCCGGGAAGACCGTCCGCTCGGCCGTGTTGCTGCCGATGTTGACGATCCGTCCACCGGCCGACATGTGGCGCACCGCGGCCTGCGTCGCGACGAACGGCGCCCGGACGTTGACCGCGACGGTCTGTTCGAACTCGTCGAGACTCAACTGCTCCAGCGGCCCGAGCAGGAACGCGCCCGCGTTGTTGACCAGGATGTCCAGCCTGCCCAGCTCACCGACCGCCCGGTCCACCGCCGCGATCACCGCCGCCGGGTCGGCGCTGTCGGCCCGCACGGCGATCGCCCGCCGACCCGCGGCCCTGATCCGGTCCACCACGTCGTCGGCGCGTCGCTGATTCTGCTGGAACGTCAGCGCCACGTCGGCGCCGTCCTCGGCCAGGCGCAGGGCCACCGCCGCGCCGATGCCACGGCCACCGCCGGTGACGAGAGCTACCTTGCCGTCGAGTGCGTTGTTCATGCGGGAAAGCCTGGTCGACGACGGGCCGGCTGTCCGGCGGGGATCGGACGCCGCGTTCGCGACGCCGCACGGACGTCACGAGCGGCCTGGCTGAAATCCACCTCCTCTTCCCGAACCTCTGTCTCCCGCTGCTTCCCGGAAGGGCGCGGATGGCAAGCTGCCATGATGCTGGTGGAGCCGAGCGGTGACTACTCCTGGCTTTTCGACCTGGTCGCGAGCGACCCGGGCACGCGCCACCAGGCGCTGGCCCGTCACCAGGCAGCCCTCGCCGCGGCGAGCGACGCGCTGGACGAGTGGAACGGCCTGTGGTCGGCGCACTACCGGTCGAGGTCCAGTCAGGCTCGGCTCCAGGCGGCGATGGACGAGGCGCACGCCCGCCTTCGCCGGCATCAAGAGCAGACGATCGATGCTCCTCTCGGCGCCTTCCGGGATTCCCCTGACGACGACCTCGACAGACGCGCCCGGTGGGCGCCGTACGCCGTCCTGTACCTGCAGTGGGAGACGGACCATCCCGACGAGTGGGGAGCGCGGGAGTCGTCGATGTGGTCCCGCTGGGGGACGAAGGAGGTGCTCCTGCACCGATTCCGTCGGGCCGGCGTCCCGGAGGGCGTCGAGCCACAGCTCGCCGCGTTGACCCTCGCGGCGCTGAGGCGCCCGTACCGGTGCAAGGACTGGATGTACGCGGGCCTGGTCCGTCATTTCTCCGACCCGCTGTTCTTCCACGAGGTGGCGACGCTGACGTACGCCGACGATCCACTGGTTCGGCTGCGGGCGCAGTTCGTCCTCCAGGTGGCCGAGCACCCGGAGCGGAATGTCACCCGGGTGAGCTGGCGACGTTGGCTCGACGCGAACCAGCTGACCGCCTGATCCCCCCTCACGCCGGGGCGCGAGGGGGGGGTGAGTCACCCGGCCCGGGCTCCTCCGTCCTCAGTTCATGGCGATGTAGAGCCGCTGACCGGCGGGCCGGTAGCCCACGCGCTCGTAGACCCGCCACGACTCCGCACCGCCGGCCTCCAGCCAGGCGACCTCGGTACCGGCGCTGAACAGCCGCCGGGTCACCTCGGCGGTGATCGCAGACGCCAGTCCCCGGCGGCGGTACGGCGCGCGAACGGCGATGCCTGCCACCTCGCTGACCGCGCCGACCGGTGCGGCCGCACCGCCGCCGCCCGCGCAGCCACCGCCCTCGGTGACTGCCGCGACGACCACGCCCCCGGCGTCCTGCTGGCGCCGCAGGCGAGCCACGTCGGCCTCGGAGGCGACCGGATAGCCGCCGAAGGCCTCGTTCTGCACCCTGATCAGCGCGGCGCGCCGGGAGTCGGTACCCGGTTCGCACAGGCTCAACTGGTCCGGCACGGGTGGCGACGCCAGCGTGCCCGGCACGCAGACCAGGTAGGTGTGCCGGGCTTCCACGGTGAAGCCGGCGGCGGTCAGCAGCGCCTCCAGATCGGGGGCACAACTGGTGACGTACTCCAGACGGGGTCTGCGGTCCGCGGCGCGGAACGCCGCGACCAGGGCGGTGACGTCGGCCGCGGTCACGGCGGCGCCGGGACGCGGCGTCGCGTAGTTGACGTACGGGCTGGTCGTCGTCGGGTCCAGCCCGATCACGAAGGGCCCCACCTCGACGGGTGCGGGCCGGCGGGACAGGTTGACGACGACGGACTGCTGGATGCGGGCATCCATGCTCAACGGGAGACCTCGATGCATGAGAGAAGCTGCGACGGGCGGAGGAAACGTCGGGCCGCCCCGCCGTGTCGCAGGCACGCGACGGTCGTCAGTCGCGTGGTCGACACTCAGGCGGCCGCTCGGCCTACCCGGATCACAGGCGTCATTCCCTCATGCAGAGTGCCCACGCGGTGCGCGTGGCCGACTGCAACCTTGCCCTTCCCGACCTGGACGTGTCAATCGCGTACGGCCGGGCGTCGAGAATCATCTCGCTTGTGGTCCGAGATCGCGGCGAGGTCTTCCGGACGAGACGCCGGCGTCGCAGACCACCGACCTGCGACGGATCGTTCTGCACGTCATCGAGGAGACCGCTCGGCACGCCGGTCACCTGGACGCCGTACGCGAGCTGATCGACGGGCGCACCGGGCTGGGACCACGCTGAACCGAGCCCGACGAGTGCGGTATGCAGCACGGGCGTCCGCGCAGACGGCCCGACGGGCTCGCCGAAATGGCTCTATGCTGCCGCGATGCAACCCCGCTTGATCAACCAGGTGCGGCTGCCCGGCATGCGGCATGTCACGGAGGCAACCGGCCTCGGCTGGGCGGTCACTGAGCGGGACAGCGTCACCGTCAACCTGCTCGACCACGACCTGCGTCGCGTGACGCGACTGGCGGCGCCTCTCGACGACCCGCCGATGACGGTCAGTGCCACCCGTCGACTCGTCGCGGCGGGCGACGCGCATCAGATCGTCGTGCTCGACCACGACGGCACGGTTCGGTGGCGCAGCAGCTGGGATCGGCTCGGCGGCAGCGCCGGCGCCGGCTTCCACCTCGACGGCGACCACGTCCTCTGGATCCGTCTGGGCGACACCGCGGAACTTGTCGCCGTCCACGGTGTGAGCGGCGCGGAGATCCATCGCACGCCGCTGCCCGGTCCCGAGGCCGCCTGGTTCATGCACTCACCCGAGGGCGTCTGGACCGGCTTGACGCTGCTCGATCCCTACCGGTCACGCGCCATGCTCATCCGGCTCGACGCCGAGCGCATCGTGTCCCGGCCGCTGGCCGGTGGCGGTCTCGCCGGTTTCAGCCCGGCAGGCGGCCGCTACGTGACCCAGACGCTCGACGGGTTCCTGTCCGTCCGCGACGTCGCCTCCGGTGCCGTCCTCACAGAACGACACCTGGAAGACCTGCCGGGCACGCCGCCGAGCCTCCCGAGCTGCCGACACGTGGACCGTGCGGTGTTCCTGAGCGAGGAGCTGATCCTCGCCGCTCTGAACACCGCAGACCTGCCGAACAGCGCCGAGGGTCATCTACTGCTGTCGGCGCTCAGCCTCCGGTGCCGCTCCCAGGTGCGCTACCCGCACCACCACGGATCCGGCGCCGTCCACCCCTCGTACCGGCCAGGCCGGTGGCTCACCCGTCATCATGAGGACGATCAGCTCCGGCTGTGGCAGCTCGGCGCTCGCCTCGACGACGAGCCGATGCCGGGCCAACTCGCACTGCTCTGACGGCACCGCCCTGCCGGCCGCACCCGTCCGGCGTCGGACGCGCGTCCGCTGCCGCCGGCCAGCAGCGCGTGGTGGGTGGATGCCGGTGTCAGCAGCCGCGGATCAGAGCGGTCAACGGCGCACCCGATAGCGCAGGTGAAGCACCCGGTTGCCCTGAATCACCACGTCGGGATCCTCCAGCAGGTGCTGCGCGTCGACCGACCCGAAGTAGCGCTTGCCGGACCCGAGCACCACGGGTACGACGTCCATGCGTACCTCGTCGACCAGGCCCGCGGCGAGCACCTGGCCTCCGACGTCGCCGGCGGCGACCTCGACGATGCGGTCACCGGCGAGTTCCTGCGCCTTGGCCACGGCTGCCTCGACGCCGTCGACGAAGTGGAACGGCGCCTCGGCGTCCCAGCCCTCGGGCGCCGGCCGGTGCGTCACGACGACCACGTGGTCGATCCCGCTCGGCGGCTTCCCGTCCCAGCCGTCGGTCAGGTCGAAGACGTGCCGGCCGACGACCGTCACCCCGATCTGGTCCCAGTACGGCCGGATGTAGTCGTGGGAGGTCTGCGACACCCTCAACGCACCACTGGCGTCCAACGGGACGTCACCGCTGGTCAACCAGTCGAACAGCGGTCCGGGCTGGTCGTTCTCGTCCGCGACGAAGCCGTCCACCGACACCGAGCTGTACATGACGACAGTGCCCACGGGGCTCTCCTCTGCCTTGGGTGCCCCCAAGTTAGCGGGCCGGGAGTCTACGAACACGATCCCAGCCGGACGCTCGCGCGTTCTGCTGACCGCGAAGAGGTCTTCATGCGCTCTCGTCCACCGGCCATGCTGGCTCGATGGATGTGCCGAGGCGCCCCACCTCCCAGGCCCTGCTCACGAACCTCTACGCGGCCTTCAACAGGCGTGACGTCCCCACGCTGCTGGCCGCCCTGACGCCGGACGTCTCGTGGCCCAACGGCTGGGAGGGAGGCGTCGTCCACGGCCGGGACCAGGTGGGTGCCTACTGGCGCCGGCAGTGGGACCAGATCGAGCCCGTCGTCACGCCGACCGCGTTCCGCACGGAGGCCGACGGCCGCGTCGCCGTCACCGTTCATCAGGTCGTCCACGACAAGGTCGGAGCGAAGCTCGCCGACCACACCGTCACGCACGTCTACCGCCTCGACGACGGCTTGGTGACGGAGATGGAGATCCGCGAGTGACGCCACGTCCTCATCGGCGTCCGCTGGTCATGCATCCGAATCGGCGATGAGTTTCGTTTCGGCGTCCGGTCAGCATTCCTGTGCACCGATCTCCCGACACCGGGCATAGCGTCATGACCGCTACGTACAGGAGGCAAGCGTGAAACTTCTCCTCACATCCGCAGGCGTCCAGAACCCGAGCATCCACGATGCGCTGGTCGACCTGCTGGGCAAGCCGATCGCCGAATCCAGTGCCCTCTGCATCCCCACGGCGGCGTACCCAATGGGCGGACCGGCGTCGGCCTGGCGCTTCATCACCGGTCAGACACCGCTGCCCATGAGCGGCCTCGGCTGGAAGTCGCTGGGCGTCCTCGAACTGACAGCGCTGCCCAGCATCGGCCAGGAGCACTGGATCCCCTGGGTCCGCGAGGCCGACGTCCTGCTCGTGCACGGCGGCGACGCGACGTACCTGTGCCACTGGATGCGGCAGTCCGGGCTGGCGGACCTCCTGCCGTCACTGCGGGACACCGTCTGGGTGGGGCTGAGTGCGGGGAGCATGGTGCTGACCCCACGGATCGGTGCGGAATTCGTCGAGTGGCAGTCCGCACCCGACGACCGGACACTCGGGCTCGTCGATTTCTCGATCTTCCCGCACCTGGGCCTCGAACCGGACAACACCATGGCCGCTGCCGAGAAGTGGGTGGCCGAGATCGCCGGTCCGGCGTACGCGATCGACGACCAGACGGCCATCAAGGTGACCGACGGCACCGTCGAGGTCGTCTCCGAGGGGCACTGGAGGCGGTTCCCCTCGTAGCGGTGGCTACCCGAGCAGCGTCGCCGCCACGGCCAGTGTGGCCAGCGACAGCGTCGTGGTCACCACCACCGCCCGGTTGGCCACCGCCTCGCCGACGCCGTACTCCTGGGCGAAGATGAACGTGTTCTGCGCCGTCGGCAGGCCCGCGCACACCACCACGGCGAGCAGCTGCGGCGCGGACAGGTGCAGGGCCAGCCCGGCCGCGTACGCGACGACCGGCTGCGCGACCAGCTTCAGCGCGCTGACCGCGGCCAGCTCGGCCGCCCCGGCCGGCTCGGCCGGCTCGGCCGGTTCTGCCCGCGACGGCGCCGTGCGGTGCAGCGACGCGCCGAGCGCGACCAGGGCGGCCGGAACCGCGGCACCGGCCAGCAGCGTCAGCGGCGCGGCGGCCGCCGACGGCAGGCGCAGGCCGGCAGCCGAGCACGCGACACCGAACAGCGACGCCAGGATCACCGGGTTGCGTACGGGCAGGGAGGCGATCCGGCGCACCCTGATCCGCCCGGCCGGGTCGCTGTGCCGGTCCAGGGCGACCAGGATCACGGGCGCCACCACCAGCACCTGCAGCAGCACCACCACCGCCAGGAACGACACGTCGCCGAGAACCTGCGTCGCGATCGGGATGCCGAGGTTCGCCGAGTTCACGTACCCGGCGGCCATGCCCCAGATCGGCCGTTCGCCGGGCTCGCGACCGAACAGCCGGCTCGCGCCGGCCCACCCGAACCCGACGACCGCGACGGTGCTCACCGCGAAGGCGAGCAGCGAGCGGCCGGCGAATCCGGACAGCGGCATCCGGGACAGGGCCAGGAACAGTGCGGCCGGCATCGCAAGATGGAACACGAACCGGCCGAGCACCGACGCCGCCGCCTCGCCCAGCAGGCCCCAACGGCAGGCCGCGTAGCCGACCGCGGTGAGGATCCAGATCGGTACGAACGCCGCCACCAGGCTCATGCGGGAGTCACCGGAGCGTCGCGCCCCGTCAGGGGCCGGCGGACGTCCGGAGCGTACGAGCCGAGGAGCCCGGCGACGATCTCCACCTGGGCGCGGGTGTCATGGACCTGCCGCAGGGTGAGCCCCGTTCCGTGACACTCCACCGCACCCTCGCCGGTCTTCAGATACACCGACGCGTCCACGGTGCCTACCAAGCCGACGGGCAGCCGAGGGCTGTCCACGCGTACATCGATCGGAAAGCCACGCGTTCAGCCTCGCATCGCCCTCGGGACAGGGCCAGCGCTCACGGCTCTGCGGATGAGCGGATGGCACTGGGCGCTGCTGCAAAACCTTGTCCCGCCGGGTAGCGGCCGAATGCATGATCCACAACGCGCGAGAGATCCACTACCCTGCACCGCTGTGCGGCTCTTCAAGAAAAAGCAGAAGCTCTCGGGCGGCGAGTTCGCGTTCGACGGCTTCCTCGACGACGAGTCAGAACTCTTGAACGAGGCGCTGCTGGATCGCGAGTGGGACGCGGCCCGCAGGATCCTCGCCGCGGCCGACAAAGAGCACTTCATGTACTACGTCGCGGTGGCTGCCGCTACCCCCGGTGTCGAGGAGTGGATCGACGGACCAATACGGGCCCAGCCGGATGATCCGCTGCCGCTACTCATCGGCGGCGCCCGCGCGATCTCCTGGGCCGGCGAAGCCCGCGGCGACGGCTGGGCCAACACCGTACCCAAGGAGGCCTGGCCCGTCTGGTTCCAGCGCCTCGAACTCGCCGAAAACCTGCTCGACCAGGCCCTGGACCGCCATCCAGCAATGGCCGACGCGTGGCGCTACAAGATCGCCCTGAGCCGCTACCGCCAGCTACCGGCCGTGGAGCGTTGGCGGCGATTCAATCGACTTATCGAGATCGATCCGTCACATCTGTTCGGGCACGAGGAAATGCTCGACTGCCTGTTGCCCAAGTGGGGCGGCAGCTGGGACGCAGCGTTCCGCTTCGCCCGGGAGCGAACCGCGGCCCGCCCCGCTACCAACGTCCCCTTAGTGATCATGAAGGTGCATCGCAACTTCCGCTGGGAGGGCGAGAACGGGGAAAACCGGTACTACCAACGGCCGGACGTTGCCTCGGAGATCTACGACGCGGCCGAGCAGTCGTTCTGGCATGACGACTACGAGACCACAACCCTGACACCGATCCTCTGGAACTATTTCGCCTTCGCGCTGACCTACGGCCGGTACTTCAAGCAGGCCTGCACCCTCTACGACGCCATCGGCAGCGACTTCGTCCGCAAGGAACCGTGGCATACCGCCGAGCACTACCGCGATATGCGCGACTGGGCCCGCAAGGAAGCCGCCGACCCCCACTACCACGACGAGTGAGCCCAACCCAGTTCGTGAACGTCGCCTGCTGATTGCCCTACCGGCATCCAGGAGTCTTGCGGGAAGGATCCCCACCCGATCTCGACCCGCCCAGCGCCTAGGATGGTCCCGGTGACCATCCCCGAACGGCGATCCGCCGACGTCCCGACCGACGAAGCCCGGGTCGACGAGGCCCTGCGGTTGCTCTCCGGCGTGCCGGTCGCGCTCGAAGTCGCCGTCAAGCGGCTCAGCCGTGGCAGCGGCGTCTACGCCTGGTGGGCTGCTCCCTCGGTCCTCCCGGACCTCCCCGGGCCGCCGAACGACAGCGACCCGTCGCGGCGGATGCTCTATCTCGGCCGGGCGACCAGCCTGCGGGGCCGGATCCTGCGCAACCATCTGCGGCGTTCGGGCAGCTCGACCCTGCGCCGTACGCTGGCCGGCCTCCTCGTGTCCGAGGGCTACCGCACCACCTGGACCGACCGCGTCGTCCTGGTGCCCGAGGACGAGACGCGGCTGACCGCGTGGATGCACGAGCACCTGCGCCTGACCTGGGCGGAGGACCCCGAGCCGACGATCATCGAGGCCGAACTCGTCAGGCGTCTGCACCCGCCGCTCAACGTCCACGGCGTCGACCCCGAGCACATCCAGGCCGCAGTGGTCGCCGCCAAGAACTCGTACAACACCAGCAGCAGCCCGGCCCAGCCCTAGCGAACGCCGCAGCCCGGCACGCCGCCGGGATCACCCGATCCGCCGGATGCGTACCCTCGGGCGTTCGTTGCGCAGGTGACCCAGCTTGTGCTGGCGGACCTGCTCCTCCCACACCTCCTGGTCGTACTCCGGATCCGGCGCCGTCCACCGGTGCGACCCGTCGCTGTAGTGGAACTTCTCGTCGCCGGCCCGCAACACGCTCACCGCACCCACCCCAGGAACCGCCTGTGCAACGTCCCGGCCGGCGCCCAGCTCAGATCCGCCGTCGCCCGCACCAACTGCGCCCCCAGGTACACCGCCAGCGACACCGGCGCACCCTCGTACTCCGCAAGAAGCTCCCGCCGCCGCGTCGCGCACGGCCACGGCGCACCGCACCCGCCGCACGTCCAGATCGGCAGCACCGGCCCGTGGGTGCTCACCCGCGCACCCCCAGGAAGCGGGCGACGCTCGCGCGCGCCTGCCGGCTGGTCGCCCACGCGACCTGCCAGCAGGGGTACGGAGTCAGCCGCGCCCACCACAGCCGGCAACCCACGCACATGCCGTCCAGACCCCGTACGTGCACCGCGATGATCGCCTGTTCCGTGGTTCTCACTGGTCCTCCTGCGACGGCCAGTGACCGCGATTGATCGGTACGCGGTGACGGTTCCGGCACGGCAGGTCCGCACCACAGCGGCACACCCACCGCCACTTCCGCCACGACCAGGCCGGGCGATGCCGGCGTACGAGCGTCGACGCGACAGCGAGGAGGTAGCCCTCGTAGGGCAGGCGCCTCCTGCGTGACCTGGAGGGTGCGACGACGTCGGCGTCCCGGCGCGGAGCTTGTGCCGCTGCCGACTCGACGGGCGCTGTCTGCGCATGATCGGATTCGGCCAGTGCGAGGATCCGCCGCTTGGCCGCTTCCCATTCGGCCTTCTGCGTTTCCTGGCCCGTGCGGCGCCAACCGTTCCGACCGCCCATCACCACCTCCGTCCGCTCCGGGACGACGGACACTGCACAAGGGAGTGCGGTGTCGCGCCCGGCAGGATGAGGCGTTTCCTCACCCGAAAACGGACACTAGGGCCGCATGGTGATGGAGAAATTACCGCTGGTTATGCCGCCAGGCTGATGCCCAGCCGCCCGGCCAGCAGACGCAGTTCGTTCGGCACCGCCCGCCGCTTGGCTCGCTGCGCCATCGCGACCACCGCGTCCTGGGCGAGCGGGTTGAGGGAGAACGGCACCGGCGCGGCCTGTTCCGCACGCACGAACGCAGCGATCGCCTCGTTGTCCCGGCGACCGGAATCGGCCAGCGCCCGCCCGAGGTCGAGCCAGTACGACATCTGCCGGATCGACGCCGCCAGCACCTGCGGCCGTACCGTGCGGGACAGCTCGATCACCCGGCCGGGCTCGCCGGACTCGGCCGCGATGGACATCTCCCACAGCGTCACGTTCGTCGGCCCGAATCCGCAGCCGTTGAATCCCACGCCGTCCGCCGGGTCACCGAGGGTCGCCGCTTCCCGGGCGGCCTCGGTCAGATGGTCACGCGCGGCGTCCGGGCGCCCGCTGACTGTCGAGGCCAGAGCCGCCGACAGGTGCAACTGACCGAGCATCTGCCGGACCCGCTCGTCGGACGCGGCGGACTGCAGCTCTGCAAGGGAGCGGTCAGCCGCCCGCGCGGCGAGGGACGCCGACTCGATCGGCAGACTCTGCGCGTACGCGAAACGGGTCGCGCCGAGCCACGCCGCCTCCTCGACGTCCTCGGCCGCCGTCACCGCCACCCGCGCCGCGTTCAACGCCAGGTGGCGGTACCCGAGGTGCCGCAGACAGGCGGACGCCTGGTACGCCACCTGCGCGAGCGCAGGTCCACCGACTGCGGCGGCCTCCAGCAGCAGGCCGGGCAGCATCTGGGCCATTGCCGGGAAGTTCGAGCGGTGGCGGAGCTGCTCACTGCGGGCGATGCCCGCCGCCAGCGCTTCCCGGGTACGCGTCGACGGCCGCCGCTCGCCGTCCTCGATCTCGATGAGTGCGGACCAGATCGCCGGTACGCACTCGGCCGCGCGCTCACGTGCCGGGTCACCCGTCTCGGTGCCCTGCCCGAGCAGGTCCGCGACCGTGACCTGCAACGCGGCGGCGACGGCGACCAGGGTGGAGCGCCTGTCGATCGTCTTACGGCCGGACTCGACCTGGGAGATGTAGGACTGGCTGACCCCGGCGAGCCCGGCGAGAACGGCCTGGCTCATCCCGCCACGGCGCATCCGCCAGTAGCGAATCCGGGCACCGATCGTGTCGGCCTTGCTGGCCATGTCTCGCCTGCCTCCCAGGACGAGGGCTGGGACTCCGGCACCGGCCGGTGAAGCCGGCATACCCCGTGCGCCAGTGTACGTGGATCGGTGCTCTCGCATTGACGTCGAGGCGGTTCCTACCTGCCGCTCCCCCGCGCTCTGTGGTCGACTGGTTGGGCCGACCGGAGGTGTGACCGACATGCCAACGCCGCCTGCCTACCTGGCAATCGCCGCCGATCTACGCGCCGCGATCCTGTCCGGAGAACTTCCCGCTGGAGCCAAGTTGCCGTCCGAGTCCGGCCTGATGCGCCAGTACGACGTGAGCCGGACCGTCGCCAAGTGGGCCATCGCCGTCCTCAAGGGCGAGGGCATCGTGGAGGGTCGCGCCGGATCCGGCGTATACGTCCGAGACACCACCAGGCTGGTCCGTCATGCCCGAGGCCGCGACGTCCGCTCCGGCGACGGCCCGACTTCCCCGTTCGCCCGCGACGCGGCCGACGCTGGGCAGCAGGGCACGTGGGAGCACGACAGCCGACACGAGAAGGCCGATGAGCGGATCGCCGCCCGGCTCGGCGTCGAGCCGGGAGCGCCCGTGATGCGGACGTCGTATCGCTTCCTCGCCGACGGCGAACCGATACAGCTCTCCGTGTCGTACGAGCCGCTCGCCGTCACCGAGGGCACCCCGGTTGAGTGGCCCGAGGACGGCTCCGTGAAGGGCGTCGTGGCCCGCATGGACACCATCGGCGTACGGGTCGACGAGGTCGTAGAGTGTGTCAGCCTTCGATCAGCGACTGCCGAGGAGGTCGAGGCTCTCAACCTCCCGGCCCGCACGTTCGTACACACCATCGAGCGGACCTACACGGCGGGCGGTACGCCGGTGGAGACGGCCGACATCGTGCTGCCCGGCGGTCGATACGAACTCGTCTACCGTCTCCCCATCGACTGACGAGTTGACGAGGGGGATGCGATGTCGACAAGGCCTGATGAGGAGTCGCTTCCGATGAGGACCGATCCTCACGCGGGAGCCATGAGCTTCATCTTCGAGGCGGGCGTACTCAAGCGCGCCGCACGGACCGGTTGGTGGTTCGCCGGTGTGAAGCACCCCGAATCGATCGCCGAACACTCGTTCCGCACGGCGCTCATAGGCATGATGCTCGCGGCCATGGAGGGCGCCGACCCGGGTCGCGTCTCGATGATGTGCGTCCTGCACGACACCCAGGAGACCCGGATCACCGACATCCCGCACATCGCCAAGCGCTACCTCACCACTGCGCCTAACACCGCCGTCACCGCCGACCAGGTCGCCGCCTGCCCGCCCGCCGTTGCCGACGTGATCAATGCTGCCGTCGCAGAGTACGAGGCCGGCGCAACTCTGGAAGCCATCGTGGCCCGCGACGCGGACAAGTTGGAGTGCCTCGTCCAAGCGGTTGAGTACCGGCACCAGGGGGTCGCGGACGTTCAGCGCTGGATCGACAGCTCGCGCGCCGCACTGCGGACTACGTCCGCTCACCGCCTTGCTGACGCCGCTCTCACCGGTGCACCGACGGCCTGGCTGAATCCTCCACACCCGTGATGCAGAGGTCGACCCACGGCCCTTCGCATCTAGCTTTCCGTCGCCCTACGGAGGGGTCTCCGTCACGTTCAGGAAGGTGACGCTTGCCGCAGGCACTGAACGAAATGGCCCCATAACGCCGCAGCTCGGCGCGTGTCAAGATTGGCCGATGCGCGTACAGCGGAATTGCCCCACACGCCTCCCCGCGCGCATACTTTCCGCGCCGTGAGGGACAGCGCACGCTCCATTAGCTTCGTAACACCTTCCCCATCCACGTTCCTGCCGACCACCCCGATCCGACCGCTGATGCGCTTATCGCATTTGCACCTTGCCATATGATGGACGCGTGACCCTCGAAGAGGCAGTGATACGACAGGGCGTAGCCAGTGACGCCGCTTACGCCGGGAACCTTACTACGGATATTCACGCCATAGCTGGCGGCGGCGCGAGCACCCTGTCCTTCTGCATCAGTCCCTACTTGTCTCTCTACATCCATGAGTCACTGGCGAAACTCAAGGCCATCGACCCCGCAACGTCGGCGCTGCTCACCAGCGGCGTCCAGCAGATTGTGGCGCGCTCCCGTCACAGCCTGAAGCTCTTCGAGGACACCAAGCGCGGGGTCGACGGGCAACTTGCCTACTTCCGCGACGTGCTCATGCCGGCGCACCGAGGCCGCTTCCTTGGTAACGTGCGCTTCAAGGTGTTCCGGTTCCTCGAAACCGACCTCGGCCTCTACCGCTATGACGGGCGCCTGATCAGCACTACCCATGCCGCCAACTTCCACATGGGCCAAGACCCACAGGCCATCCTCACCATGTCTGGAGCCGACATCCAGGCGATCTACCAGGAGTATGGTCACTTCGTCGCCACGCTGGGCGGGCGGCTTGGCACCCCTGGCCAGACTTTTGTGAGCCACCTAGACGGCCGCAAGTTCAACTCCCACGTGGATGACGTCCGCTCGGAGCGCTACTACCCGAAGGTCTTTGACGGTTCGTCCAACCCGGACCTAAATGCGCTGCTCACAGTGTTTCAGGCGATGCTGAATTTCGCAAACATCGCCAGCACCGGCGGATCTGGCGCCACCGACTATTCCGCCTTTAAGATTCGCTTCCTGACGCTGTACCAGGTCCTCGGCAGCCTCCGCATTCTGCGCGACGGCCAGCTCCGGACGCTCACCAGCCGTTCCATTCAGTTCATCAACAAGCTGGTTGACTCACCGGAAGCCCGGCTGATCTTGGCGCCCGCCGCCAAGCCGTTCCGCAACACGCTGATGCACTACAACCTAAACCCCAAGGTGGACAAATCACGGGTCGACATCGGAGCGCCGCTGTTCGGACTCGTCCCTATCTACTTCCCGGCCCATGACGCCGGGACGTTCGCGTCAGCCATCGACGAGTGCATCGCCGAGGCGGCCACCACCATGGACGAATGGGCCAACCTACCCTAGCCTCAGTCTTGCGCTAGCGATCGACGGTTCGCTGCAGCCCTACGACCGGCATCCGCTCCTGCCGCGATACGCACGATACCCAGCGTAACGCTGGCTTGCTTTGAGGCATGATCAGGAGCAGCGCGTGATCAGTCTGGTGACGATGTACTAGGCGGAACGGTAACGCCTCTCACCGATGCACTCTTCTGCCGCGATCGGCGCGGCATGCTCCCCGAACGAGCGGCCGTGCCGGCGACTTCTGAACCTGCCGAAGAACTGGCTCCGGTTCGGGCCGGAGGCCCTACCGTCCCTCATTCCGACGGCCGATTCAGCTACCGGCTGCCCGGCTTGGTCTGAAACCAGAGGATCACGGTCGCGGCGAAGAACAGCAACACAAAGAACACGCATGGGCAAAGCAGGAGCAACGCCATTCCTTCCACGGCGCACAGCCTAGGCTCGTTTCACCCGGGCGACCGCGCCCGCGGCGGCAAAAGGGGCGACCATGTCTCGTACGGACAAAGACGGTCCACACTCCCCGCGCCCCGGCCCGCGGTTGCTGGCCGGGGCGGAGGCCCACCGCGTTGATTCGTCCACGCCGTCTGGACCAGCAGGGAGCGTCAGGCCGCGAGAGCCGCATGCCGTAACGCCGCGAAGGAACATCGCGATAACGGGATGGTCGACACCATCCCGACGACCAGGCATCACCGACAGGGTGCTCAGTGGCTCTGGTGGTGACGGCAGGGCCGGCTCGCCCGACACACACAGCTCAGAACCAGCTTTCGCGCATGTCCAGCGTCGTCCGGTCCAGCCCTTCCAGCAGGTCGAACTGCGCCCCCACCTTCGGCAACTCCCACCGGTAGAAGTACCGCGCCGCCTGCCTCTTCCCCGCCAGGAACTCCCCCTCGGCCCCATCCGGCGACCCCAGCGCCTCCACCGCCAGCACCTGCTCCAGCCACATCCACGCGATCACCACGTGCCCGACCGCCTCCAGGTACACCGACGCGTTCGCCAGCGCCAGCTCCGGATCACCCGGGGCCCACAACCGCCGCGTCACCACGGCGATCCGGTCCACCGCCGCGCCGAGCTGACCGGCCAGCTCGGAGGCGAACCCCTCGGCCTTCCACGCCCGGGTCACGGTGCCGCGGATGGTCTCCAGCAGCAGCTCCAGCGCTGCGCCGTCGCGCATGGTGACCTTGCGGCCGAGCAGGTCCAGCGCCTGGATGCCGTGGGTGCCCTCGTGGATGGCGTTGAGCCGGTTGTCCCGCCAGTGCTGCTCGACGTCGTAGTCGCGGGTGTAGCCGTACCCGCCGTGCACCTGGATGGCCAGGTCGTTGGCGGCCAGGCACCACTGCGCCGGCCAGCTCTTGGTGATCGGGGTGAGCAGGTCCAGCAGCAGCTGTGCCCGTTCGCGGTCGGCCTCGGCGGGTGCGGTCTTCTGCTCGTCGAGCAGCCGTCCGCAGTAGAGCACCAGTGCGAGCGCGCCCTCCACGTAGCTCTTCTGCGCCAGCAGCATCCGGCGTACGTCGCTGTGGGCCACGATCGGCACCTGCGGCGTGGTGGGGTCCTTGTCGGCGACCGGGCGGCCCTGCGGGCGCTGACGGGCGTACGCGACGGACTTCAGGTACGCGGTGTAGCCGAGCGCTGTGGCGCCGGCCCCGATGCCGATGCGCGCCTCGTTCATCATGTGGAACATCACCGCGAGCCCCTGGTGCGGCTGCCCCACCAGGTAGCCGACCGCCCCGGCCCGCCCGTACGGCCGGTGCACGCCCTCGCCGAAGTTCAGCAGCGTGTTGGTGGTACCCCGGTAGCCGAGCTTGTGGTTGAGGCCGACCAGCACCACGTCGTTGCGCGGCCCGAGGTTGCCGCCGTCGTCGAGCAGCACCTTCGGCACGATGAACAGCGACAGGCCCTTCACGCCGGGCGGCGCGCCGGGGATGCGGGCGAGCACCAGGTGCACGATGTTCTCGGCCAGTTCGTGGTCGCCGCCGGAGATCCACATCTTGGTGCCGACGATCCGGTACGTGCCGTCGTCCTGCGGCTCGGCCCGCGTGGTCAGGTCGGCCAGGGAGCTGCCGGCCTGCGGCTCGGACAGGCACATGGTGCCGAAGAACCGGCCCTCGATCATGGGGCGTACCCAGGTGTCGATCTGCTCGGCGCTGCCGTGGGCGAGCAGCAGGTTGGCGTTGCCGAGGGTGAGCATCGGGTACGCCGACGTGCCCACGTTGGCGGCCTGCAACCAGGCGAAGGCGGCGGCGGCCACGGTGTGCGGCAGTTGCAGGCCGCCGACCGACTCGTCCATGGTGGCGGCGAGCAGCCCGGTCTCGGCGAACGCCTCCAGGGCGGCCTTGACCTGCGGGATGGTCCGCACGCGCTGCCCGTCGAACGTGGGTTCGCCGGTGTCGGCGGCCCGGTTGTGCGGGGCGAAGCGTTCGGCGGCGACCCGCGCGGCGAGGTCCAGCACCTCGTCGACGGTCTCCCGGGTGTGCTCGGCGTAGCGGGGCCGCTCGGTCAGCCGCGCCACGTCCAGCCAGTCGTGCAGCAGGAACGCGAGGTCACGGCGGGACAGCAGCAGATCGGACGAGGACAACGTGGACTCCTTCCGGTCAGCCGCGGCGCAACCCGGCGACGGCCTCCCGCAGGTCATCCTGACCGATCGGAGCCGGTGGCGCACCCTCCGCCGCCTCCCGGAGCGCCTTGGCGAGTTGCACCCGGCGCAGCACCTCCCGGAGGTCCGCGCCGGTCAGCCCGGCCGTGTCGGCGGCGAGCGCGGCCGGGTCGACGTCGTCGGCGAACATCTTGAAGCCCGGCCGCTCGTGCCGGTCGATCAGTTCGCGGATCATCTTGCTGAGGATCTCGGCGCGTCCGGCCTCGTCCGGCGCCGGGATGGCGATCTTCAGGTCGAAGCGGCCGGAGCGGATCAGCGACGCGTCCACGCGCTGCGGGAAGTTGGTCGTGGCGACCACGATGACGTCCGGGTTCTCCTCGAACAGCGTGTTCATCTCCTGCTTGAAGATGCCCGCGACCGCGTTGACCGCCTGGCTGGCCGCGTCGCCGCCGGCACCGGCGTAGCTGATGATCGAGTCGAACTCGTCGAACAGCATCACGGTGGGCCGCCGGTAGCGGCGTGCCTCCCGGAAGATGCGCTTGATGTTGCGTTCCGAGCCGCCGAGGTACTTGTCCAGGATCTCCGGGGTACGGATCTCCACGAAGTCCGCGCCGACCTCGTTCGCCAGCGCGCGGGCCAGCATCGTCTTGCCGGTGCCCGGCGGGCCGTACATCAGGATGCCCTGCGGCCTGCGCGCGCCCCAGCGGGCCATCGCCTGCGGGTGCCGGAACGACACCGCCACCTCGCGGAACCGCGCGACCACGTCGGGGAGGCCGCCGACCTGGTCGAGGGTCACCGCCGCGCTGCGCGGCCCGGCCACCGTGACCGGTCGCCGCCCCACGAGGTACGTCCGTCCGCGCAGCACCGCCGGCTCCTCGCTGTCGCCGGACAACTCGCGTACGGCCTGGAGCAGCAGGCCCAGCATCGCCCGCAGGTGCGCCGGATCCACGTCGGCGCTCGGTACGTCGGCGCGGATGCGTACCGTGCCGTTGTCCTGGTCGACGCGGGGGCGCAGCCCTGCCTCCTCGGCGGCGCGCAGCACCTCCCGGCCGGCCGGGTCGCGCGGCGGCGCGACGAGCGTGGCGACCGGGCGAGGCCAGATCCGCCGCCCGGCCTCCGCCGCGATCCGGCCCACCGCGGCGGCCGGGCCGTCGCCGCCGCGCGCGGCCAGCCGCTCGGCGAGCAGCAGGCCGACCGGCCCGGCCAGCCCCAGGGCGATCAGGCCCGCCGGTGCGGCCTCCACCCGGAGGTACGCCTCGAAGCGGTGCACCGGCGGTTCGGCGGCGGTGTCGGCGCGCACGGTGCAGCGGACCTCCCGCACCGGGGCGGGGAAGTCGCCGCCGGACAGCAGGTCCACCGGACCGTCGACGGCGGCGGCGAGCAGCCCTGCCGCGTCGGTGATGCGCACCTCGGCGCCGAGCAGCGGCACCGTCTCCTCGTCCGGCCGTACCTCGGTCATCGGCAGCCCTCTCCTCGCGGCGGCGTCCGCTTCCCTCGCGTGGCGTCCGCCTCCGAGTCTGGCACCGGCCCGGCCGGGCGGCCACCGCTCAGCTCGCCTCGGCGAGCAGGCCGTCGACCAGGTCGCGGGGCAGCCCGTGGGTGTCGTGCAGCCAGTGGTAGTCGCGTTCGGTCAGCGGCCCGCGCGCCCGTACCCGGTCCACGAGCGGCCGTCCGCGTCGCAGCAGTCCACGGAAGCGGCGTTCCTCGTCCACCAGCGTCGCGTGCAGCGAGCCGACGTCGACCGGCCGCATGCTCGGATCGGGCACCTGGCGGAAGCGGCGCAGCGTGTCCGCGTACACCTGGGGTGGCATCTCGTCCAGGGTGCGCGCCGGGTCGTCGCGCCACAGCACTGTCAGCGCGCGGCGCAGCAGCCGCCGCAGCACGTACCCGCGGCCGGTGTTGCCGGGGCGTACCCCGTCACCGAGCACGACCACCGCGGACCGCAGGTGGTCGGAGACCACGCGCAGGTCCTCACCGCGCAGGTCCCACCGGTCGCGGACGACGTCCACCCACGGCCGCAGCCCGTCGCCGGTGAACACGGACCGGTCGCCGCGCAGCACCATCTCCAGCCGTTCCAGGCCCATGCCGGTGTCGATGCTGGAGTGCGGCAGCGGCGTGAGCCGCCCGTCGGGGTGCCCGTGGTAGCGCATCTGCACGTGGTTCCACACCTCCACCCAGCGCGCGTCGGTGCTCGGTGTGCCGGTGGGCGGGCCGTCGCCGGTCCACACGAAGATCTCCGAGTCCGGTCCGCAGGGGCCGGTCGGGCCGTTGGACCACCAGTTGTCCTCGCCGAGCGCCTCCACCGGGACGCCGAGCCCGGTCCAGGTGTCCCGCGCGGTGTCGTCCGGGCCGAGCCGGTCGTCGCCGCCGAACACCGTCGCGTGCAGTTTCCCCGCCGGGATGCCGAACCCGTCGGTGAGCAGCTCGAAGCCCCAGCGCAGGCTCGTCGCGATGTCGTAGTCGCCGAGCGACCACGAGCCGAGCATCTGGAACACGGTCAGGTGGGTGCTGTCGCCCACCTCGTCCAGGTCCGTGGTGCGCAGGCACCGCTGCACGTTCGCCAGTCGCCGCCCGCCCGGGTGCGGGCGCCCCAGCAGGTACGGCGTGAGCGGGTGCATGCCGGACGTGGTGAACAGCACCGGGTCGCCGGGCGGCGGAACGAGCGAACTCTCCGGCGCACGCCGATGGTCGTGCCGCTGGTAGTGGTCGAGGAACGTCCGGGTGATCTCGTCGGGTGTCATGGCGGGTGCCTTCCGGGTACGGGTGACCGGACGGCCCGCCGCGCGCGTTTGACGGCGTCGACACGACGACGCCGGCGGACCGTTTCCGGTCGCCGGCGTGGGTGTGGGGCAGGTCAGGCGGCGGCAACCGGCGAGCGGGAAGCTCGCGCGGCCGCGGCGGTAAAGGTGCGCCTGCTCTGCATACTCCGACGGTAGCCCGCCCCGCAC